>NZ_JWLH01000030.1:0-963 GCF_000813925.1 Leisingera sp. ANG-S5
CTTTGCATCGCCATAGAACATGCGGGTGTTTTCCTTGAAGAACAGGGGGTTCTCGATGCCGGAGTAGCCGGTGCCCTGGCCGCGCTTGGAGACAAACACCTGTTTCGCCTTCCAGCATTCCAAGACCGGCATGCCCGCGATCGGCGAGTTGGGGTCTTCCTGGGCGGCCGGGTTGACGATGTCGTTGGAGCCGATGACGATGGCCACGTCGGTGTCCGGGAAGTCCTCGTTGATCTCGTCCATTTCCAAGACGATGTCGTAGGGCACTTTGGCCTCGGCCAGCAGCACGTTCATGTGGCCCGGCAGGCGGCCTGCAACCGGGTGGATCGCAAAGCGCACCTCTTTGCCCTTGGCGCGCAGGCGGCGGGTCAGCTCAGCCACGTTCTGCTGCGCCTGGGCCACCGCCATGCCGTAGCCGGGGATGATGATGACGCTGTCCGCTTCGTCCAGGGCTGTGGCCACGCCGTCGGCGTCTATGGCGATCTGCTCGCCCTCCACTTCCATCGCCGGACCGGTGGTGCCGCCGAAGCCGCCCAGGATCACGCTGACGAAGGAGCGGTTCATCGCCTTGCACATGATGTAGGAGAGGATCGCACCGGAGGAGCCCACCAGCGCGCCGACCACGATCAGCAGGTCGTTGCCAAGCGAGAAGCCGATCGCCGCCGCGGCCCAGCCGGAGTAGCTGTTCAGCATCGAGACCACCACCGGCATGTCGGCGCCGCCGATGCCCATGATCAGGTGGTAGCCGATGAACAGCGCCGCCAGGGTCATCAGGAACAGTGGCAGGAAGCCGCCCGAGTTGAAGTACCAGATCAGGCAGAGGAAGGAGAGGCCCGCCGCGCCCGCGTTCAGCATATGGCCGCCCGGCAGCTTGGTGGCAGCCGAGGTGACCTTGCCCGCCAGCTTGCCAAAGGCGATGACCGAGCCGGTGAAGGTGATGGCGCCGATGAAGATGCCGAGGAA
>NZ_JWLH01000030.1:1165-1486 GCF_000813925.1 Leisingera sp. ANG-S5
ACATAGGCGGCGGTGGTGAAACCGTAATCCATGTGCCCGGCCTCCTTAAGATTTCTGGAACATGGCGAGCATGCGCCGGGTGACGAGGAAGCCGCCGAAGATGTTGATCCCGGCCATGAAGACCGAAAGCGCGGCCAAGAGGATCACCAGCCAGCTGCCGGAGCCGATCTGCATCAGCGCGCCCAGGATGATGATCGAGGAGATCGCGTTGGTGACCGCCATCAGCGGTGTGTGCAGCGAGTGGGCCACGCCCCAGATCACCTGGAAGCCGACGAAGCAGGCCAGCGCAAAGACGATGAAATGCTGCATGAAGCTGACCGG
>NZ_JWLH01000031.1:0-565 GCF_000813925.1 Leisingera sp. ANG-S5
TGGGGCTGATCATCTGGGCCGGGCTGATGATCCAGAAGGGCAAGGGGCGGTTGCTGGATGACCCGCGCGCCTTTGCCATGGCGGGGATGGCGATGCTGGGGTCGGCTGCCTATTCGATCTCCGACGCGGCAGCGATGCAAGGAGCAGCCAGCGCGCCGTTCCTGTTCTGGACCTATATCCTGGTGACGCTGGCGATGGGGGCGTTGCGCGCCTGGGAGGATAGGGGGCAGTCGGCGCCGCTGCTAGGCGTGGTGCGCGGCTGGGCGCAGAACCCCTGGCGCATCCTGTTTGCCGGGCTGTCGTCCTACCTGTCGTACCTCTTGATCCTGCGGGTGTTTCAGCTGGGCGCCGAGGCGGCGGCGGTAAGCGCGGTGCGGCAGGTGTCGATCCCGGTGTCTGTGATCCTGGCGGCGCTGGTGCTGAAGGAGCCGCGCGGTCTCAGCCGGCTGGGCTGGGCGGTGCTGATTGCCGCAGGTATTGCGATGATTGCGCTGCGGTAAACCTGCAGCCCTCCCCGCCTCACGCGAACTTCAGAGGAAGAGGGTGGCGCAGGCGCGGCGGGCAG
>NZ_JWLH01000032.1:0-1021 GCF_000813925.1 Leisingera sp. ANG-S5
GCAGGCCCGCCAGCGCGCCGAAGGGCGGCTTCTGGTGCTGGGGTTGTTCTTTGTTTGCGCCTTCGGGGCGATCATCGCCCGCATGGGCATGACCGCAGTGTCGGAACCGGCCGAGCCCGTTGCCAGCGTCCCCGGCGCCGCCATCGCCGCGCAGCGCGCCGATATCGTTGACCGCAACGGCAGCCTGCTGGCCACCAATTTCGAAACCCATTCCCTTTACGCCCAGCCGCCGCAGATGATTGACCCGGTGGGGGCGGCTGAGAAACTGGTCGAGATCTTCCCTGACCTCGACCGCGAGCGCCTGATCAAGGACTTCACCGGCAAGCGCAAGTTCCTGTGGGTGAAGAAGAAAATCAGCCCAGAGCAGCTCCAGGCGGTGCATGATATCGGCGATCCCGGCCTGATGTTCGGCCCCCGCGAAATGCGCCTGTATCCCAACGGCAGTCTGGCCGCGCATGTGCTGGGCGGGGCCGGGTTCGGCAAGGAAGGCGTGAACGCGGCTGAGGTGATCGGCGTTGCCGGTGTCGAACGCCAGTTCGACGACTACCTGCGCGACCCGGCCAATGCGGGCAAACCGCTGCAGCTGTCGCTGGACCTCACCGTGCAGGCGGCGGCGGAGCAGGTGCTTTATGGCGGCATGAAGCTGATGAACGCCAAAGGAGCCACCTCGATCCTGATGGACGCTCACACAGGCGAAGTGATCTCGGTGGTCTCCTTCCCGGACTTCGACCCCAACGACCGGCCGCGGCCGCCGACCTCCGGTTTTGACCCCTCCGACAGCCCGCTGTTCAACCGCGCGGTGCAGGGCGTGTATGAACTCGGCTCCACCTTCAAGATCTTCACCGCCGCCCAGGCGATGGACCTCGGCCTGGTCAACGCCGACACCGTGATCGACACCCGCGGGCCGCTGCGGTGGGGCCGCTTTGCGATCCGCGATTTCCGCAACTACGGAAACGAGATGTCGGTGACCAAGATCATCGTCAAATCCTCCAACATCGGCACCGCGCGGCTGGCGCAGCAG
>NZ_JWLH01000033.1:0-1127 GCF_000813925.1 Leisingera sp. ANG-S5
CCAGCGCCGACGGTGCGGCCGCCTTCGCGGATGGCGAAGCGCAGGCCGTCTTCCATCGCGATCGGTGCGATCAGCTCAACGCCGAACTTCAGGTTGTCGCCCGGCATCACCATCTCGGTGCCTTCCGGCAGGGTCACGGTGCCGGTCACGTCGGTGGTGCGGAAGTAGAACTGCGGACGGTAGTTCGCGAAGAACGGGGTGTGGCGGCCGCCTTCTTCCTTGGTCAGGATGTAGGCTTCGGCTTCGAACTTGGTGTGCGGGGTCACGGAACCCGGCTTGCACAGCACCTGGCCGCGCTCAACACCGTCACGGTCCACACCGCGCAGCAGGGCGCCGATGTTGTCGCCGGCTTCACCGCGGTCCAAGAGCTTGCGGAACATTTCCACACCGGTGCAGGTGGTGGTGGTGGTGTCGCGGATGCCGACGATCTCGATCGAGTCGCCGACGTTGATCACGCCGCGCTCGACACGGCCGGTCACAACGGTGCCGCGGCCGGAGATCGAGAACACGTCTTCGATCGGCATCAGGAACGGCTGGTCAACCGCACGCGCCGGGGTGTCGATGTATTCGTCGACAGCCGCCATCAGCTCTTTGATTTTCTCTTCGCCGATTTCCGGCTTGTTGCCTTCCATCGCCGCCAGAGCGGAGCCTGCAACGATCGGGATATCGTCGCCCGGGTAGTCGTAGGAGGACAGCAGCTCGCGGATTTCCATTTCCACCAGCTCCAGCAGCTCTTCGTCGTCGACCTGGTCAACCTTGTTCATGAACACGACCATCTTCGGGATGCCAACCTGGCGGCCCAGCAGGATGTGCTCGCGGGTCTGCGGCATCGGGCCGTCAGCTGCGTTCACAACCAGGATCGCGCCGTCCATCTGGGCCGCGCCGGTGATCATGTTCTTCACGTAGTCGGCGTGGCCGGGGCAGTCGACGTGCGCGTAGTGGCGGTTGTCGGTCTCATACTCGACGTGCGCGGTCGAGATGGTGATGCCGCGGGCTTTTTCTTCCGGGGCGCCGTCGATCTGGTCGTAGGCTTTGAAGTCACCGAAGTATTTGGTGATAGCCGCGGTCAGAGTGGTCTTGCCGTGGTCAACGTGGCCGATGGTGCCGATGTTGACGTGCGGTTTATT
>NZ_JWLH01000034.1:0-399 GCF_000813925.1 Leisingera sp. ANG-S5
GGTGATTGTAATCGTCACGCCAGGCCGCGATCAGCTCTCGGGCGTGGCGCAGGCTCGCAAACAAGTGCTCGTTCAGGCACTCGTCCCGGAGGCGGCCGTTGAAGCTTTCGACAAAGCCGTTCTGCATGGGCTTGCCTGGCGCGATGTAGTGCCACTCGACCTTCCGGTCTTCCTGCCATTTCAGAATGGCATTCGACGTCAGTTCGGTCCCATTATCGCTGACCACCATGCAGGGATAGCCACGCGTTCGGGCGATATTATCGAGCTCACGGGCAACCCGCTGGCCGGAGAGTGAGGTGTCCACGACCGCGGCCAGGCATTCCCGGCTGAAGTCGTCTATGACGCATAGCACCCGGAATCGGCGGCCATCGGACAGGCTGTCCGAGACGAAGTCCAGCG
>NZ_JWLH01000034.1:546-857 GCF_000813925.1 Leisingera sp. ANG-S5
CAACATCTTCTTGAGCTTGGTGTTCTCGATCTCCAGAGCCTTCAGCCTCTTGGCCTCGGACACATCCATGCTGCCATACTTCGAACGCCATTTGTAGAAAGTGCCATCGCTGATGCCGTGCTTCCGGCACAGTTCCTTCGCCCCCATTCCGGCTTGGTGCTCCTTCAGGATGCCAATGATCTGCTCTTCGCTGAAACGGCTTTTCCGCATCGTCTGTCTCCTCGCTTGGAGAACAGGCTAACTTCAAATCGCGGACTTTTCAGGGGAGCACGTCAGTCGCTCAGCGCATCAATGACGTTGCCGGAGTTCAG
>NZ_JWLH01000035.1:0-540 GCF_000813925.1 Leisingera sp. ANG-S5
CGGCTGGCTGGCACGTGGGACGAGGGCTGGGGGATCCGGCTGACAGACCGCCTGGGCCTGTCCGGTCTTCTGGAACGCTATCCTGAGCAATTGTCCGGCGGACAGCAGCAGCGTGTGGCCATCGCCCGCGCTCTTGCTGTGCGGCCCAGGCTGCTGCTGGCGGATGAACCGACCGGCAATCTGGATGAAGCCGCCAGTGCCGCCGTAATGGAACTGATGCTGGACCTTGTGCGCGAAAGCGGCACCGCACTGTTTCTTGTCACCCATTCTGCAGCCATCGCGCAGTTGCTGGACCGGCGTCTGCATCTGCACCACGGCATGGCCAAATGACAGCCGCGGCGTTTCTGGCCATTCTGTCACATTGGCGGCGCCATCCGCTGCAGCTGGCAACTCTGATCGCTGGCCTGGCGCTTGCGGCTGGCTTATGGTCGGCAGTCCAAGCCATCAACGCCGAAGCCCGCGCGAGCTACGCCCGGGCAGCGGAACAGCTTGGCACCGCGGGTGTCGCCCGGCTGATCCCTGAATCTGGAACCATCTCCG
>NZ_JWLH01000036.1:0-1042 GCF_000813925.1 Leisingera sp. ANG-S5
AGGCGAAAGCCACCACAAGGTGGATGCAAAGGGGCGGGTGTCAATTCCTGCCTCCTTTCGCCGTGTGCTGGAGGCCGCTGACCCCAATTGGCAGCCCGGCCAGAACCCCGAACTGGTGATCGTCTACGGCGACCAGCGCCGCAACTTCCTGGAATGCTATACTATAGAGGCGATCGAGGAGGTCGACGCCAAGATCGACCAGCTTCCCCGCGGTTCGATGCAGCGCAAGATGCTGCAGCGCATGTTCCACGGCCAGTCGTTCCCGACCAACGTGGATGAGACCGGCCGCCTGGTTCTGCCGGCCAAGCTGCGCCAGAAAATCGACCTTGAGGCAGAGGCCTTCTTCATCGCCGCAGGCGACACCTTCCAGATCTGGAAGCCGGAAACCTACGAGGCAGAGGAACTGGCCCAGGCCGAAGAATGGATGGACGACCTGCCAGAAGGTTTCGATCCAATGGAATTCCTAGACGGCGCCGGGGGCGCTTAAGACATGACCCAGGACCAAACAGCTGCCAATGGTCCCCACATCCCGGTTCTCCTCCGCCCGCTGCTTGCGGCCGTGGCTCCGGTCTCGGGCCGCTGGCTTGATGGCACCTTCGGGGCAGGCGGCTATACCCGCGGCCTGCTGGAGGCTGGCGCGGAGCAGGTCACCGGCGTTGACCGCGATCCGCTGGCCTTTGAACTGGCAAAACCCTGGGCAGGGGAGTACGGCGACCGCCTGATCCTGCAGCCCGGTGTCTTTTCCCGCATGGATGAATACGCCCAGGACCTCGACGGCGTGGTGCTGGACCTTGGCGTCTCCTCTATGCAGCTGGACCTGGCCGAACGGGGCTTTTCCTTCATGAAAGACGGCCCGCTGGATATGCGGATGTCGCAGTCCGGCCCCTCCGCCGCGGACCTGATTGCCGAGCTGGACGAAGCGCAGATCGCCGACATCCTGTTCCACTACGGTGAGGAACGCGCCAGCCGCCGCATCGCCAAGGCGATTGTCAAAGAGCGCGCGATTGAACCCATCACCACCACCCTGCGCCTTGCGGGCATC
>NZ_JWLH01000037.1:0-547 GCF_000813925.1 Leisingera sp. ANG-S5
CCAGCCGCTCTGCACACAGCTCCCCGTCATGCACGTCCGGCCCGCCGGTCAGCGTATCGAGGAACAGAAACCGCGCACCACCCGCCGAGTGGCTGTGCTGCACAAACCCGCCGCCGTCGCGCGGGTGATCCGCAAAGACGCTCAGGAAATTCTCCCGCACATCATGATTGCCCAGCATCAGGAATGTGGGCAGCGGGAACGCCGCCAATTGCTCCTGCAGCCAGCCATAGGCCGCCGGATCACCCTCATCTGCCAAATCGCCCGAAATCACGCAGAACGCCGCATCGCGGTGCCACTCGGCAATATCCGCCAGCACCCGGCTGAGATTCGCAGCCGGATCGCCGCCGTTCAGCGGCACGCCCGGCGCCATCAGGTGGATATCGGTGAGGTGGATGAATTTCATGGCGCGGTCCTGCAAATCACTGATGCCTATGCCTACGATCAAATCAGCAGATGCGGCAAAGGGATAGCGCAAAACCGTCAGCCTCCCGGCCCGGGCGCGGCAAGCCGTGGTCCCCGAATCAAGAAACGGCGGCGCCCAGGGAGG
>NZ_JWLH01000037.1:631-1036 GCF_000813925.1 Leisingera sp. ANG-S5
ACTTGACCAGCAGGGCATCCAGGAAGCCTACCGGGGATGCAATGCTCACCGCGGAGATCTGTTGTGCTGCTGCCATCGTTCTGTTCCTTCGTCTATCGTCTCGTCAGTGCCGTCGTGGCGTTTCTTGAATGACAATTTAAGGAAATGCCGCAGATGCACAATCCCGCGCTTCGTCAATGCCGCTATGCAGCATCTGCATGGGTGACGCAGGGTAGGCCTTTGTAATTGGACAAGATTTTCGGCGGCCCGTTGCGCAGCTGTATAATTTCCGGGCATGCAGCCACGTTCAGCGCATGGCTTGTGCGGCTGTGGATTGACACATCTGCCGCCCTGTTGATGCGGCAAACGCGCAGGCCGGGTTTCCTGCGCGCGGGCACACACATATATATAGGCCGGATTTGACGC
>NZ_JWLH01000038.1:0-803 GCF_000813925.1 Leisingera sp. ANG-S5
CGCAACTGTTTTCTGCGGGAAATCGCCGAAGCCTTGACAAGGAATCCGCAGATTCGGGCAAGATTCGCAGTCAAATTGGGGCAAAATTCGGAACCACTAGTGAGTAAACTCAGCGCAAACACTAGATATAGACACAGATTGCAGAGGCAATTTTTTTCCCATAGTTTCCCGCGATTCCACAGATCCCGCACTCACGAATCTGAACGTTCCCGGTACGTTCACGCCCAGCAATCAGAAACAGCGCTAAAAACGCCCTGCATAAGCGTTTCAACACTGAGTGATTCGCAACTTCAAGGGGTGCATTGCAGGGAAAGGGCCATGATTTCCCATGCTGCCCATGATTTCCCGCAGCTCCCGCGTTTTCCCAGCAGTCCCACGCTTTCCCAGCGGTCCCATAGGTTCCCGTCCGGCGCAGCACGTGCCATGCAGCCCCATTTCCGGCGGGCAATCCCATTTGCGCCCAAAGCAACAGAACACTCCGCCCCCGCTGTGCTCTGCGCGCAGGCAACCAATGGTTCACCCCCGTCATGCTAAAGGCCCGCCAAAACGGCGGGCCTGTCAGAAAAGCCTCTCAAAATTTGGGAACGGACCGGCGCCTCAGGCCATGCCGCCGCCGATCAAGCCTTCGGCAATGCGGGCATAGGCCTGGGCCATTGGCCCCTCCCCCGCGGCGATGGGCGTGCCGCTGTCGCCGGCCAGGCGGGTCTCCAGATCAATCGGCAGCGCGCCCAGCAGCGGCAGGCCCAGAGTCTCAGCCTCTGCCGCGACGCCGCCGTGGCCGAAGATGTGATGTTCGCCGCCGC
>NZ_JWLH01000039.1:0-1276 GCF_000813925.1 Leisingera sp. ANG-S5
CCGCCTGGAAACCGCCGATGAGGTTCAGCCGCACCTGGTAGGGTTTGTCATGCCAGGAGAAGCGCACGTCCTGGCCGGTGCCGTCATAGCGCAGGCCCATCAGGTTCAGATCGCCCAGGCCGCGGCCCACGGAAATCACCTCCTGCCCGCGGGCGGCGGCAACCGCGCGCATCTCGGCGCCGCGGGGATCGTTCATGTTGATGACCGCCACGCCCTCATCCGGCAGCACCCGGCGGAACAGGCCCGCCTTGGCGGCGAAATAGGCATCGAATGTCTCGTGATAATCCAGATGGTCCTGGGTGAAATTGGTGAAGCCGGCAGCCGCCAGCTGCANNCCTGCCTCTGCCGCGGCGGCCAGCGCGCGGTGCAGGGTGATGGGTTCCGGCGTGGTATGGGCCAGCGGGTAGCTCCAGGCACCTTCGATGCCGGTGGTGCCCATGTTGACAGCCTCATGGCCCAGCTCGGACCAGATCTGGCGCACGAATGTCGCCACGGAGGTTTTGCCGTTGGTGCCGGTCACCGCGACCACGGTTTGCGGCTGGCCGCCGAACCACAAGGCGGCGGCATAGGCCAGGGTCTGGCGCGGATCCTCGACCACCACCAAAGCGGCATGGCTTTCGTCCAGCACTTTGGCGGCGATTTCTGCCCCTGCGGCATCGGTCAGGATGGCGGTTGCCCCCTTATCCAATGCGCCGGGAATGAACTTGGCGCCATGCACCTGGCTGCCCGGAAGGGCGGCAAACAGGAACCCTTCGCGCACCTCGCGGCTGTCCACTGCCAGTCCGGAAATCTGCGGGTCAGCGCCGCCGCGGGCAGTGAGCCCCAATTGGCTCAGGGGCTGGTCTGGTCTGCTGCTGCTCATGGCGGCCCTCACCTGTGTCAGTTCGAGGTGAGGGTTATACCAGTCACCTCTGCGGGTTCAACTTGCGGACGCAGCCCCAGGAGCGGCGCGACGCGGCCGATCATCTCAGCCGCCACCGGGGTGGCGGTCCAGCCGGCGGTGCGGCGCTCTTCGCCATGGGCAATAATCGAGGGTTCGTCCAGCGTTACGATCAGCACGTATTTCGGGTCATGTGCCGGGAAAATAGAGGCAAAAGTAGCGATCACCTTGTCATCATAATAGCCGCCGCGGGGCTTGGGCTTGTCGGCGGTGCCGGTCTTGCCGCCGACCTGATAGCCTTCAACTTCAGCAAAAGAGGCGGTGCCTTCGCTGACCACCTTGCGCAACATCTTGCGCGCGGCCCTGGCAGATGCCTCGCTCATCACCCGCTGGCCC
>NZ_JWLH01000004.1:0-95765 GCF_000813925.1 Leisingera sp. ANG-S5
GACCTGCTGCTGCGGCGGGGACGGGACGCGATGGAACGCGGCGACCTGCAGGAGGCGGTGGAGCATCTGACCGCGCTGACCGATCACGCGCCAGGCTTTGCCCGCGGCTGGTATGAACGCGCGCGGGTTTACTTCGAGATCGGCCTCTACGGCCCTTCGATAGCGGATCTGGAACGGTCGCTGGCACTGAACCCGCAGGACTACAACGCGGTCTATGCGCTGGGCGTGGTGTTTGAGCAGTTCCGCCAGCCGGAACGCGCCTATGAGGCCTACCAGCGCGCCAAGGCTATACATCCGCACCACGAGGAAGTAAGCAGCGCCCTCGAACGTCTGAGGCCCTCGATCGAGGGCAGGGAACTGTAAGCCCCGCTGGGGCGCGGGGGCTGAAGTTATGGCAAGCGCATCGCGGATCGTGGCCGTTCTGGGCCCGACCAACACCGGCAAAACCCACTATGCCATCGAACGGATGCTGGGCTACCGCACCGGAGTGATGGGCTTTCCGCTGCGCCTTTTGGCGCGGGAAGTCTATGACAAGGTGGTGGCTGCGCGCGGCCCGTCAGTCGTGGCGCTGGTCACCGGCGAGGAACGGATCGTGCCGCCGCGGGCGCAGTACTGGATCTGCACCGTCGAGGCGATGCCGGAGGGCATGGGGTGCGATTTCCTGGCCATCGACGAAATCCAGCTCTGCGCCGACCCGGAGCGCGGCCATGTGTTCACAGACCGGTTGCTGCGCGCCCGCGGTACTCATGAGACGCTGTTTCTGGGCGCAGACACCATGCGCGGACCGATCTCGGCGCTGGTGCCGGGTGTCGAATTCGTCCGCCGCGACCGGATGTCCGATCTGGTCTATGCAGGTTCGAAAAAGATAAGCCGGATGCCGCCCCGAACCGCAATCGTCGGATTTTCGGTTGATAATGTCTATGCAATCGCCGAGTTGATCCGCCGCCAGAAGGGCGGTGCAGCGGTGGTGATGGGGGCGCTCTCCCCCCGGACACGCAACGCCCAGGTGGCGCTCTATCAGAATGGCGAGGTTGATTACCTTGTGGCGACCGATGCCATCGGCATGGGGCTGAACCTGGATATTGACCATGTGGCGTTTTCCTCCACCGCCAAGTTTGACGGCCGCCGGATGCGCCCGCTGGCACCGAATGAACTGGCGCAGATCGCAGGCCGCGCGGGCCGGGGGATGAGCCACGGCACCTTTGGCGTCACTGGCGATGCACGGCCGCTGGACGAGGGCACCGCATCGGCCATCATGAACCACCAGTTCACGCCGCTGAAGAAACTCAACTGGCGCTCTGCCGATTTGCAATTCGGCTCGGTTGAGGCGCTGATCAATTCGCTCGAATCAAGCCCCTCGAACGAGAACCTGATCAAAGCGCGTGAAGCCGATGATCTGGGCGCGCTGAAGATGCTGTCGCGGGAATCCGCCGTGATCTCGCGCACCACCAACGCGCAGTCGGTGAAATTGTTGTGGGATGTTTGCCGGATCCCTGATTTCCGCGGTATCTCCCATGCCGAACACACGTCGCTTCTGGGGGTGATTTTCGAGCATTTGCATGGCGGCGGGGTGGTGCCGGACGACTGGATGGCCCGCCAGATAAAGCGGATTGACCGCACCGACGGAAACATCGACACATTGTCCAAGCGTCTGGCATTTATCCGGACGTGGACATATGTCGCGCAGCGGAATGGCTGGCTGCGTGACGAAAGCCATTGGCGCGGGGAGACGCGCGCTGTAGAAGACAGGTTGTCGGATGCTCTGCATGAGCGTTTGACTCAGCGATTTGTGGACCGGCGCACGTCTGTGCTGTTGCGGCGGCTCAAACAGAAGGAGGCCCTTTTGGCCGAAGTGAATGACAAGGGTGAAGTGACGGTCGAAGGCGAATTCGTCGGCCGTCTGGAGGGGTTCCGGTTCAGCCCGGACAAAGCTGCGCAAGGCACTGAGGCAAAGGCCCTCAAGGCGGCCTCGCTGCAGGCATTGGCGCCGCAATTCCATCTGCGCGCGGACCGGTTCTACAACGCGCCCGATACCGAGATCGACTTTACCGAACAGGGCGGTCTGATGTGGGGCGAACATGCGGTCGGCAAGCTGGTTGCCGGCGCCGACGCGCTGAACCCGCAGATCGAGGTCTTTGTGGATGAGGCCGCCGGGCCGGACGTGGCCCAGAAGGTCGAGCGCCGTCTGCTGCATTTCATCACCCGCAAGATCAACGCGCTGTTCGAGCCGCTTCTGAACCTGCAGAAAGATGAAGAACTGACCGGTCTCGCGCGCGGCTTTGCCTTCCGCATGGTCGAAAACCTCGGCGTGCTGCCCCGTGCAGGCGTGGCGCAAGAGGTCAAGGACCTGGATCAGGACGCCCGCGGCGCGCTGCGCAAGCACGGCATCCGCTTCGGCCAGTTCACCATTTTCATGCCGCTGCTGCTGAAGCCGGCGCCGACCCGTCTGCGCCTGGTGCTGTGGTCGCTGGCAAACGGCCTGCAAGACTTCCCCGAGGCGCCGCCCCCGGGTCTGGTCACCGTGCCGTCCATCAAAGACGCGCCGGAAGGCTATGACACCATGTCCGGCTACCGTGCCGCCGGCGAGCGGATGATCCGCATCGACATGCTGGAGCGTCTGGCTGACATGCTGCGCGGCGAAGACAGCCGCGGCGGCTTTGAAGCCAAGGCCGACATGCTGTCGATCACCGGTATGACGCTGGAGCAGTTCGCCGATCTGATGCAGGGCCTGGGCTACAAAGCCGAGAAGGGCGAACGCGAAAAGGTGAAGCCTGCCGACGCCGTGGTGGCAGAAACCGGCACGCCTGCCGAAGGTCAGCCGGTGATGGATGCCGCTGCAGAGGCAGAGAACACCCCGGCCGCGGCACCGGATGCCGAAGGCGAGCCTGCGCCGGCGGATGTGCCTGCCGGCACTGAGGCCATCGCAGACGAGGGCGTTGCCCCCGTCGCCGAGGAACCGGCCGAGCCGGCAGCCGAGGCGCCCGTTGCGGAAACGGCTGCGGGCGAAACCCCGGTTGGTGAAGCAGCCGATGCGGCTGTTGACGCGCCGGAGGTGGAAGTCTTTTTCACCTTCACTTGGGGCGGTAACCGCGGCGGACGCCAAGGCGGCCAGCGCCAGCAGAACCGCCGCCCGCAGGGCGACGGCAAGCCTGGCGGCAAGGGCAAGCCGCGCGGTGCCAAGGGCGGCGACCGTGATGGTGGCCGGGGCAAGCCGGGCCGCAAGGGCGGTCCGCGCCAGGATCAGGGCGCCAAGACCTATTCCTCGCGTCCTGCCAAGAAGGAAAAGCAGATCGACCCGGACAACCCCTTCGCCGCAGCGCTGATGGGGCTGAAGCAGGGCGATTGACCCGGCTATGACTGAGGGGGCGCCCAAGATCCGCATCGACAAATGGCTTTGGCATGCGCGGTTTTTCAAAACCCGCAGCCTGGCCGCGAAACAAGTCAGCGCGGGCCATGTGCGCCTCAACGGCACCAAGGCTTTGAAACCGGCTCAGAACGTTGCCCCGGGTGACGTTCTGACCTTTGCTCAAGGCAAAGTGATCCGGGTGGTCAAGGTGGAAGCCATCGGCGAACGCCGCGGCCCGGCGCCGGAGGCACAGGCGCTGTACTTTGACATGACGGAAAAGCAGGAAAAAATTCCGGCCAATCCAAAGTTCGAGGGAAAAGGCCGTCCGGACAAAAAAGCCCGCAGGGCGCTTGATCTTACCCGCAAGCCAGAGGGCTTTTGACGCCTTGAAGTGCAGCCGCGTCTGGATTAGCTAGGCGCAAACGGATAACGGGACTCGGTACAATGACCTATGTCGTGACGGAAAACTGCATCGCCTGCAAATACACCGACTGTGTCGAGGTATGCCCGGTGGACTGTTTCTATGAGGGCGAGAACACCCTTGTGATCCATCCCGACGAATGCATCGACTGCGGCGTTTGCGAACCGGAATGCCCGGCAGACGCAATTCGCCCGGATACCGAGCCGGACATGGACAAATGGGTTGAATTCAACCGCAAATATGCAGAGCTGTGGCCGGTGATCGTGTCCAAGAAAGATCCGATGCCGGGGTATGAGGAACGCGACGGCGAAGAGGGCAAGATGGAGAAGTATTTCTCCGAGGCGCCCGGCGAAGGCGGCTGATTCTCTGCCTCACGCGGTGATGCCGCATTTGTGCGGAAAACCGCCGTATCGCTTCGGGTTTTCACGGAGCCTTGCCAGAAGGCCGCCTTTCGGGCGGCCCTTTTTTATGATATACTTAGCGCACAATAGACATAAACAATCGGAGTCCGCCCCCGGTGCGCCGTAGCAGTGGCGTGCAAAATGGGCGGTATTTCTGCGGAGAAAATGTCCTGAGGGCTGGTCAAACTGAACTGACCGGATCTGGATTTTTTTTACGCCATAGTGCCGGTGCCGCCCGGCCATGAGTGAGGAAGAACCTGTATGACCAAGTCGAAGAAGCTCGAATTCCGCCCCAATGATTATGTGGTCTATCCGGCGCATGGCGTCGGCCAGATCATCTCGATCGAGGAGCAGGAAGTGGCCGGCTTTGCGCTGGAGCTTTTCGTGATCACCTTTGAAAAGGACAAGATGACCCTGCGCGTGCCGACCAACAAGGCAACTGAAGTGGGCATGCGTTCGCTGAGCTCGCCGGATGTGATCGCCCAGGCGATGAAGACGCTCAAGGGCAAAGCCAAGGTGAAGCGCGCCATGTGGTCGCGCCGCGCCCAGGAGTACGAGCAAAAGATCAACTCCGGCGACCTGATCTCGATCGCTGAGGTGGTGCGCGACCTGCACCGCACCGACGACCAGCGCGAGCAGAGCTATTCCGAGCGTCAGCTGTACGAGGCTGCGCTGGAGCGCCTGACCCGCGAAGTGGCCGCTGTTTCCGGCAACGATGAAATCGCCGCTGCAAAGCAGGTGGATGAGGTCCTGACCTCCCGCGCTGCCTGATCTCTGCGCTGATCTACGATTGAAGGCCGTGCCCGAAAGGGCGCGGCTTTTGTTCGTCTCAGGGTGAGTTAACCGCAGAAGGCAAGCAGGACGAGAAGTCCGGCAATCTCAGCCGCCTGCTGCGAAGCGCCCAGAACATCTCCGGTCTGGCCGCCGATCTTGGCCTTGGCCAGGGCGCCCAGCCCGGCCGCAGCAGCACCCATAGCCAAAGCCACGCCAAAGGCCGCGCCGCCGATCAGTGGCAGCGACAGAGCAATTGCCAGCACTGCAGCCAGCAGGCAGGGCAGGGCGCGGGGGCGGCCAACGGTCTGTGACAGGCCGACGGAGCGGGCGTTTGGCAAAAATGCCATAAGCTGGGGCATCACTGCCCGGCTCATCATTGCGATCGCCAGCAGCGGCCAGACGCCGGCCGCCGCAAACACAGCGGCCAAGGCGCTCCACCGCAGTCCCAGCCCCAGGATCAGCGCGATCACCCCGTAAGCTCCGATACGGCTGTCCTTCATGATCTCCAGCCGCCGCTGGCGAGTAAAGCCGCCCCACAACCCGTCGGCGGTGTCGGCCAGCCCGTCCTCATGCATGGCGCCGGTCAGCATCACCTGCACTGCCAGCGCAAGACCTGCGGCCACCATGGCAGGCAGCCCGGCAGCCAGCGCCAGCGCCGCCAGCAGCGCTGCGGGCAGCGCCACTGCGAGACCGGCCAGCGGAAACGACCAGACCGCCTTGGCCTGGCGCTGGAAGGCCTGCTGCGGCAGGTGCGGCATCGGCAGCCTGGTCAGCAGCACCAGCGCCAGCAGAATGTCTTTTGCCTGAATGTCGTTTTTTTGCATTTGCGGGCCTATTGCAGTGCTTGCGGCGGGGCTGCCAGCGGTTAAACAGGGTCAATCCGCTTTATCCGCGTCCACCACTCAGATGCAACGAGGCTTTCCTATGCTGCCACAGCTTTCCTCCCTTGATGATTTCCGCGCCGCACTGGCCGGCGCGCCTGCGCAGGACCAAGCAGCTGCCGCCGCCGCTACGGCGCGAAACAGTCAGCTGACAAAGCCGCCGGGCGCGCTGGGGCGTCTGGAGGAATTGGCGATCTGGTACGGCGGCTGGCGCGGCAGTGAGCGGCCGGAAATTGCCGCGCCCCAGGTGATCGTTTTTGCAGGCAATCACGGGGTGATGGAGCAAGGTGTTTCGGCATTCCCGGCAGAAGTGACGGCCCAGATGGTTATCAACTTCGAGCACGGCGGTGCAGCAATCAACCAGCTGGCAAAGATGGCAGGCGCACGCATGGACGTTCATGCGCTGGAGCTGGACCGTCCGACCGCTGATTTCACCAAAAGCGCCGCAATGAGCCAGGACGAATTGCTGGCGGCGCTGAAGGCTGGATGGGAGGCTGTGGACCCTTCGGCGGACCTGCTGGTTGTTGGCGAAATGGGGATCGGCAACACCACACCGGCTGCGGCCCTGGCCTGTGCGCTGTTTGGCGGAGAGGCGTCGGACTGGACCGGCCGTGGCACCGGTGTGGATGACGCAGGCCTGGCCAACAAGACCCGGGTGGTGGCGGAAGGCGTCGCGTTGCACCGCGCTGCAATCCGCGACGGCCTGGACGCGCTGGCCTGCCTGGGCGGGCGTGAGATTGCGGCCATGGCGGGGGCGATCGCCGCCGCCCGGGTGCTGCATATCCCGGTGATCCTTGACGGGTTTATCTGCTGCGCCGCGGCGGCCTGCCTGCTGCAGACTGCGGATGGTGCGCTGGACCATGCGGTTGCGGGTCATCAAAGCGCCGAAGCTGCGCATGCGGCATTGCTGGCAAAGCTGGGCAAGGAACCGCTGCTGTCGCTGGGCCTGCGCCTGGGCGAGGCCTCCGGGGCGGCGCTGGCGATTCAGGTTCTGAAAGGCGCCATCGCCTGCCACAGCGGTATGGCGACCTTTGCCGAAGCCGGCGTTTCGGACGGCTGAGCCTGCTGGCCTCAAGGTTATAGAAAGAAGCCCCGGCCTTTGCCGGGGCTTTTGTTATTCAGCGGCTTCGGAGGAACGCTTGCGCTTGCGCTCGGCCATTTCAAAGATTGCGCTTTCGATGGCCTTCTCCAGTTCCTGCGCACGTTCGATATAGGCAGGATTCTGGCTGGCGGGGACACCCGGGATCCAGTGCTGCGCCAAGTCGCGCAGGTTCTGGCGGTCGTGGTTGTAGAAGGTCTGCGCGGCTTGCGCGGCCTCGTATTCGCTGAGACCGACGTTCTCCAGCACATAGCGGCCGGCGCGGACGGAGCTGTCGAACAGCTCGCGCACGATGTCGTCGGCACCGGCCTGATACAGCTCATACACATGGTTGCGGTCCTTGGCGCGGGCAATGATGTGCAGGTCCGGGTAGGCCCGGCGCACATAGGAGACCATTTTGACCACGCCTTCCGGGTCATCCAGCGCCACAACAAAGACCTTGGCCTTGGCGATGCCTGCGGCCTTCAGAAGCTCCGGGCGGGTTGGGTCGCCCAGGAAACTCTTGACCCCGAAGCGGCGCATCAGCTGCACCGCCTCCATGTCGTGGTCCAGTACCACGGTCTTGAAGCCGCTGGCCTGCACCAGCCGGTTGACGATTTGTCCGAACCGCCCGATGCCGGCAATGATCACCGGGCCTTCTTCGTCGATCTCGTCCGGCTCAGGGGCCTGCAGAGGTTCTCCCATGCGTTTGGACAGCAGATCATAGGCAATGAACAACAGCGGGGTAATCAGCATCGACAGGGCGATCACCAGCAGCAGTTTTTCGGACAGCGCCGGCGGAAGCACGTTGAGCTGGGTGGAAAAGGCCAACAGCACAAAGCCGAATTCGCCGGCCTGCGCCAGGCTGAGTGTAAACAGCCACAGACGCCGCCGGCGCAGGCCGAAGGCGCGGCCGACAACAAACAGCACAGCGCCCTTGGCAAAGATCACCAGCAGCGCGAGACCGATCAGGTCGCCGGGGTCGGCCAGGAACTGGCGGTAGTTGATGCCGGCCCCCACTGTGATGAAGAACAGCCCGAGCAGAAGCCCCTTGAAGGGATTGAGGTCGCTTTCCATCTCGTGCCGGAACTCGGAGTTGGCCAGCACCACACCCGCCAGGAAGGCACCGAGCGCTGGCGACAGGCCAACAAGGGTCATCACGAAAGAAATGCCGACCACGATCATCAGCGCCAGTGCAGTATACATCTCGCGCAGGTTGGAGGCGTGGATGAAGCGGAACAGCGGCCGGGTCAGGTAAATGCCCGCCAGGATGATGAAGGCAATTGCAGCCAAAGTGACCAGCGCCACCGCCCAGCCTGGCAGCCCGTCCACCAGTGACAAAGAGCCGTGGCCGCCATGGCCGCCAGCGCCTTCGCGGCTGATTGAACCATCTGCAGCAAACTGGGGGATGGCATAGGTGCCTAGCAAGGGCAAAAAGGCGAGGATCGGAATGACCGCGATATCCTGGGTCAGCAGCACCGAGAAGGCGGAGCGGCCGCCGCCGGTCTGCATCAGCCCCTTTTCCGACAGGGTCTGCAGCACAATAGCTGTAGAGGATAGAGACAGTGCCAGGCCGACGGCTAGGCTGACATGCCAGGGCTGGCCCATGGCCATTGCTGCGCCCATCAGCACTACCGTCGATAGGGCAACCTGCATGCCGCCCAGCCCGATCAGCTTGTCCCGCATCGCCCAAAGCGCGCGCGGTTCCAGTTCCAGCCCGATCAGGAACAGCATCATGACCACGCCGAATTCAGCAAAATGGCGCAGGTCCTCGGTTTCCGCACCGGTCAGGCCCAGCACCGGGCCGATGGCGATGCCTGCCGCAAGGTATCCCAACACAGAGCCCAAACCGAGACGCGCTGCCAGCGGCACCGCAATCACTGCTGCGCCGAGGTAAATTGTCGCCTGATAGAAAAATTCTTCCATATTACAGGTATCGCAAGCCTGCCCCGGCCTTGGCAATGGCTTTGCGGCGGCGGAACAGGCTGTTGCGGCAATCGGGCGCCTGCGCGGCCTTTACTGCTCAAGCATCCGGATATCTTCGCTGAGTTTGCCGATCCGGTCCAGCCGCCTGGAAATCCGTTCCTGGAAGCCGCCGAGCTGGTCAATAATATCCGCCAGGGTTTCACCGGAATCAGTCAGGCGAGCGCTTTCGATCTTGAGCAGAACCCGGGTGGAGCTGAGACCCAGGAAATGCCGGTGCATGATCTGGCAGGCACCGGTGATGCGCGCGGCTTCCTCATCCACTTCTTTCATGCCCTCTTCAGACCGCTTGACCTGCTGCTTCACCAGGTCGCCCAGAATCTTTCGTTCTGATTCCATGTCGGCATCACCCAGATCGCGGCGTTCCTGCTGCAGCTGGTTGTCGCATTCGATCAGAACGCGCGCCATGCCCTCGACAAACAGGCTGTCGTTCACCGAGGATTTGATCTTGGCGAAGTTGCTGTTTTCGCCCATCACGTGGGCGCCAAACCAGTCCGACATCTGCCGTGACATGGCGCCGTAGTTTTGAGACAGAACAGTGACCGGCCCGCCTGAGGGTTCGATGCGCGACGCCAGCACCCGCAGATTATGCGGAATCGTGTGCATGGCATCAAAGTCTGCGATCAGACCATCAGTTTCCTCTGCCAGCTTTTCGGCGTCTTCCAGCATGCCGGTCAGCTCTTGAATCCGGGCGTTCTGCTGGTTGCCCAGACCCTTGTCCCGCGCGATCAGTTCCTGGCTGAGGGCATGTGCTGCAAACTGGTGGTAGTCCTCGAAGCCCTGGCTTTTGAGCCAATCGAGAAGGTACTGGGCGCTTTCCTCCGGTTTGACGCCCTCGTCCTTTTCACGCTTCAGCATTTTGGCGTAAAGGCCGCGCACCTCGTCAAACAGCTTGCTGCTGGGCTTGATGCGGGCCGACAGGTACCCGTCCCCGCAGGGCACCACCACTGCAAAGACCCAATAGTACAACCCATCCTTGGCCTTGTTCTTGACATAGGCACCGATGCTTTCGCCGCGCTGAATGGTGTCCCAGAACAGCGAGAACACCCCCTTGGGCATGTCCGGGTGGCGGATCACCTTGTGCGGCGCACCGATCAGTTCTTCCCAGGGGTAAGCGCCGACGCGGCGGAACACGTAGTTCCCGGCGCGGATCACCCCCCGGCTGTCGGTTCGGGAAAAGAATACTTCATTGAGGCCAAACGGTGCCTCGCCGCTGGTTGGGCGGGTTTCAACACGGCGGTCTACAAAGGACACGGAAAAGTTCCACTTTGGGTTACAGAAGTCGTTGCTGCATCTTTAGGCCCAAATCCTTCCCAGCTGGTTAAGTCGGCAGCGGCGCGTCGCGTTTTAATTGTGCCATCACGATCTGGCTCTGGACCCTGGCAACGCCCGGATGGGGCAGCAGAATTTCATGGATCAACGTGTTCAGTGCTTGCAGATCGGTGCAATAGACACGCAGCAGGTAATCGGCTTCGCCGGTCATCGTCCAGGCTGACGTGATTTCCGGCTGACGGGCGACCAGCCGCGCAAATCCCTTGGACTGTTCCGGCCCGTGGCTGCTGAGGTGAACCTGCACAAAGCCCTGTACCGCCAGTCCCAGTTTGGCCGGGTTCAATCGGGCCGCGTAGCCTTCAATGTATCCCTCTGCTTCCAGCCGCTGCCGCCGCCGCCCGGCCTGACTGGGCGACAAATTCAGAATCTCTCCCAGCTCCTGTGCAGTGAGATGGGCATTTTTCTGCAGAGCTGCGAGCAGTTTTGTGTCAGTCGGATCCAGCATGCGTGATTTCTCCTGAATTCAACATTGTGATGCGTAACTTGCGCGCAAATCAAGGGTGTGGTGCGCAAATACGCGGAAAAACTGCATAACGAATGCGGTATTCTTGATGCAAGAATTCACCTTGTCCCGAATGACATGAAGGAGACGCGCAATGGGTCCTTTCCCGCACAACGCCCCGAAATCCGAAATCACCCCTGAAAACCCCGCAGGCACCGACGGCTTTGAGTTTGTCGAATTTGCCAGCCCGGAGCCGGACGAACTGCGGGCGCTGTTCACCCGTATGGGTTATGAGCTGACCGGCCACCGCAAGGACCAGCCGCTGGTGGAGCTGTGGCAGCAGGGGGACGTCACCTACATCCTGAACGCAGACCCCGACAGCTTTGCCGCGAAGTTCGTGGATGAGCACGGCCCCTGCGCCCCGGCGATGGGCTGGCGGGTTGCTGATGCGCAAAAGGCGTTTGAACACGCGGTGTCCAAAGGCGCCGAGGCCTATGAAGGCCCGGGCAAGGTCATGGATGTGCCCGCGATCAAGGGCATTGGCGGCTCGCTGATCTACTTCATCGACCAGTATTACGACACCTCGCCCTACAACACCGAGTTCGAATGGCTGAAGCAGTCCAAGCCGCGCGGTGACGGTTTCTATTACCTCGATCACCTGACCCACAATGTCTACAAGGGCAACATGGACAAGTGGTTCAAGTTCTACGAGGAACTGTTCAACTTCAAGGAGATCCGCTTCTTTGATATCCAGGGTAAATTCACCGGTCTCTTCAGCCGTGCGCTGACCTCGCCCTGCGGCCGCATCCGGATCCCGATCAACGAGGACCGCGGCGAAACCGGGCAGATCGTGTCCTATCTGAAGAAGTACAACGGTGAAGGCATTCAGCACATCGCGGTTGGTACCGAGGATATTTATGCCAGCACCGACGCAATTGCCGACAAGGGCCTGAAGTTCATGCCCGGCCCGAATGACACCTATTACGAGATGTCCAAGGAACGGGTGCAGGGCCATGATGAGCCGCTGGACCGCATGAAGAAGCACGGCATCCTGATTGACGGCGAAGGCGTGGTGGACGGTGGCGAGACCCGTATCCTGCTGCAGATCTTCTCGAAAACCGTGATCGGGCCGATCTTCTTCGAGTTCATCCAGCGCAAAGGCGACGATGGCTTCGGCGAGGGCAACTTCAAGGCGCTGTTTGAATCGATCGAGCGCGAGCAGATCGAAAGCGGCGAGATCCAGGCTGCGGAGTAAGCGGCATCAGAGAGACTGACTGCGCCGGGCCTGCATAGCAGGCCCGGTTTTTTTGTGGCTGGGGTATTAGGAAAAGGCGCAGTTTCTGACTCTTGCAGAGAAGACAGTGCCAAGAGGGAAGCAGGCAGCTATGCGGCTGTTCAGCTCTTTGGCATCGTCAGAGTTCGGTTGCGGCCGCCTTTCTGATACTGCAATTGGCCTTCGCCAATGGCAATCACGCGGCCGCCGTCGATCCGGTCGCCGACCTGCACCTTCTTGTAACGGCCTGAGGGCAAACGAACCAAGGCACGGCGGTTGGCAGCGGTGCCATAGACGCCAATCAGGTTCAGTTTCCGCAGGTTGAGGGCGTTGTTTACGGTCGCACGCCGGGCCACGGAGGCGCTGGTCGGAATGCGCGGCGGTGCAGCAGCGGCAGCCGCAGGCACGGCGGCCGCGGTCTGCACCTGGTTTTGCGCGTTGCGGCGGGCGCGGTCGACCAGATTGGCAAAATTTGCGGGACGGCCGCGCGGCACAACCGACGACGCAATGGCCTGCGCGGTGACCGGCAGTTCTTCTTCCTCTGCCGGTTTCAGGCTGGCAGGGCGCTTGCGCGGGCGCAGCCCGGCCAGTTCGGCACGGCTGAGGCCGCCGTTCTGGGCCCGTTCCACCTGTTCCGCCAGATCAGCAGGCCGGGCCTTGGGGCGCTTGCGTGACAGCACCTGGTTGCGGGCGACTTCCTCCGCCAGCGCCTCAGCTGCCGGGTCGCTGCGGTCCGGCGCAGGCGGCGGCACCTTCTGCGGCCTGCCAAGAAAAACCGTGACGCCATCCGGGTTGAGCGTGCCTTCGGGGGTGGCCTTGACCAAACCGCGTTCGTCCAGATCAAATGCGGACCCTGCTGCCGCAGGGGAGGCAATCGCGCCCGGAACTTCGTCCTGGGCGTAAGTTTCGGGTTGCGGCAAAGCAACTGCATCAGCCGCAATTTCCGAGTGGTCAACGGAGGCAGTATAAAGTTCATCCAGGCCAGGAGCGGCGGGGATAGTGTCCAGTTCCGGAGCCACCGGCCAGACACCGGTCGCAGCGTAGCGGGCGGCCTGGGCCAGTTCGTCCAGCGGTTCTGACACTGGGGCGTCTGCCGCCCCGGGCTGCAGGGCTTGCGGATCCAGGAACGCGGTATCCGTTCCTTCTTCCGGGGGGGCGACGCCGTCGGCGGCGGCTTCATCCTCTACAGAGGGGGCTGCCTCCGAATCGTCGGGTAAGGATGGTGCGGCTTCGCTCAGGCCCGGATCCGGCTGATCCGCCAGAACACTGACTTGCGGGGAAATCTCAGCCGGCTGGCCGGCAGTGCCGGAAGAAGTTTTCGGCTCGGTTTCTTCGGGTTGAAGTTCGCCAGAGATGACGGCCGGGGCAGGGGATCGGTCATTGTCCGTGGCCGGGCGGGCGGCAAAGAAACCGCCCTCGCTGAACAGCGCCCAGACTGCGACCGTGGCCAGCAGCAACAGCAGCGCGGCGGTCAGCGCAAGTCCCAGGTAGCGCGGTGTGTTCCCGGATGCCTTTTTGCGGTCAGGCTTGGTTTCCGGCCGCGGTGCGGGCGCGGCAGGAGACGGTGCGCGCAGAGCTGCGGGTGCTGGCGGAATGGTCCGTTGCGGTACTTTCTTTTCTTCTGCCGCTGAGGTGTTTGCCGCGCCCTGCGGTTTTGCAGGCCCCTGATCAGCTACCGGCGTGCTGCCATCTGCGAACGGAGCAGCGGCTGGAGGCGCGAGAGGGGCAGATTTGGGTGCGGGGGGCAGCGGCGGGTTTTCCGCGCCTTGCTCTGGCGCGGTGCCGCGGCGGCTGCTGAAAACCTTTGCGGCAGGTGCCGACGTAGCGTGGCGTTCATCCGGCTGTGAAGCTTCGGGCGGCTCTGGGTGCAGGGGGTCAGGTTCTGAGGCCGGGCCGGCTGACGCGGCTGTGACGGGGGCCTCGAGGGGCTCCTGCTGGCCTAAGGCTTCCGGGCTTTCCGGAGCGGCGCCGGGCTGGGCAGCTTTGTCCGTGTCAGAAGATGAAATTGCCGGTGGAGCAGAGGCTGCAAGAGCCTCTGTTTCTTCGGGTTCAACGGAAGCAGGGGGCTGGTCTTCAGAAAGATCACCTGTTTCAGGTTCCGGAAGGTCAGCCGGACCGATCACCTCGACTACGGCGTTGTCGGGTTCAACTTCGGTTCCGCGGATCATCCGGGTGGTGCCAAAGAACGGTTCGCCCCGGAAGCCGCTGTCCTGAGGTGCGGCAACAAAACTGACAGGCCCGAAGCCGTGCTCCACTGCAAAGGTTTCCGCTTCGTCGAGCGTTTCCAGCGCCACTGCCGCGACATGGGTAACACCGCCTTCGGCGCAGATGTCAAAGGCCAGGTCGTCCACGGGATAAGGCGTTGCGCCATCCAGTGCCTTGCGCGCAGCCTCAATCCGTTCGCCCGCGGTCAGATCTCCGGTCTCAATGCTCAGATAGCGGATCTGGTCATTCGGCAGGATCAGCTTGGAATAGACCCCTTCTGATGCCAGCCGCAGTGCAGTCTTGCGCATTGAGGCAAGCGCTGCAGGAAGGTCCCCGGTGTCAAATGGAGTGCTGGCCACGCTCCGCCAGCCGTCCGGGGCACGGTGCAGAAGTTCTATGCCGTCAGCGGAAAGGGAAAGAGCGAAGGCCGGTTTCATGCTTTGGGTCAAACCATCCAAATCCATACTGCCCGGGGCCGCTGCTGCGCCCGGTGTTTTGCCGCGAACCTTAAAGCAGGAACCTGCCGAGTTAAAGGAAAAGACAGGGTGCAGGCCTTGCGGGCGGCAGTTTGCCGTCCCCATGTAAGCTGCATTCGGAAAAGGAGCTTTTGAGCATGAAGGCAAAGAAACTTTTGGCAGCTGCCCTGATGCTGTCGATGAGCACAGGCGCACTGGCGGCCAGCGAGGCCGAAATCCCGCGCCAGATCACTGTTACGGGCGAGAGCAAGCTGCAGATGGCGCCGGAACTGGCTACCATCACCTTGGGCGTGACAGAAGAGGCAGAAGAAGCTGCTGCAGCCATGACGGCCGTTGCAGAGGGGATGCAGGCCGTGATCTCGCGTTTGAAGGACGCTGGTATCGCCGCTGAGGATATGCAAACCCAGCAGATTGCCATGCACCCGGTTTGGTCGCAGGACCGTTCCTACGACAGCGGCGGACGGCGCGGGATCACGGGTTTCGAGGCTTCGAATACCCTGATGGTGCGGGTCCGCGACCTGAGCGAACTGGGGCCGGTGCTGGACGCCGTGCTGACGGCCGGGGCAAACCGCTTTCAAGGGCTAAGCTTCGGAGTTAATGATCCCTCTGCGGCCGCCGACCAAATCCGCGGCGAAGCAGTTAAGGACGCGATCCGCAAGGCGGAGCAGCTGGCTGAGGCAGCAGGCATGGAGCTGGGCCCGGTGCGTTCGATCTCCGAGCATGGCGGCGGTGGCGGACGTCCAATGATGACCATGGAGATGGCCCGCAGCGACGCAATGCCGATCGAGGCAGGGGAACTGACCTTCACCCATAATGTGTCGGTTGTGTTTGATATGCTGGTGCCGGGCGGTGAGTAACCGGAAAAGCGAAAAGGCCGGGCATTGCGCCCGGCCTTCCTGTTACTGATAGGGCGAACCTTAGCCGCAGGCCTTGGCCAGTGCCTGGTCCAGATCGCGGATCAGGTCGCCGGCATCCTCAATCCCAATCGACACCCGCACCACATTGGGGCTGGCGCCTGCCGCCTCCTGCTGTTCCGGCGTCAGCTGGCGGTGCGTGGTGGATGCGGAGTGGATGATCAGCGAGCGGGTATCGCCGAGGTTGGCCACGTGGCTGAATATCTCCAGCGAATCCACCAGCTTAATGCAGGCCTCATAACCGCCCTTGACCGCAAAGGTGAATAGGCCGCCGGTGCCCTTGGGATAGCAGGCTTGCGCACGCTCGTAATAGGGGGAGGACGGCAGGCCGGCATAGGTCACGTAATCAATCCGGTCGTCGTTCTCGAGCCATTCCGCAACCGTGCGGGCGTTCTCGCAGTGGCGCTGCATCCGCAGGGACAGGGTCTCAATCCCCATCAGGGTATAATGCGCCGCCTGCGGGTTCATCGTCATGCCGAGATCACGCAGACCGATCGCAATACCGTGGAAGGTATAAGCCAGCGGCCCGAAGGTCTCGTGGAACTTGAGGCCATGGTAGGCCGGTTCCGGCTCGGACAGAGACGGGAACTTGTCATTGCCGGACCAGTCGAACTTGCCGCTGTCGATCACGCAGCCGCCGGTCACGGTGCCGTTGCCGGTCAGGTACTTGGTTGTCGAATGCACGACCAGCGTGGCCCCTTGGGCAATCGGGTTGCACAGGTAAGGCGTGGCAGAGGTGTTGTCGACGATCAGTGGGATGCCGGCGCCATTGGTGATGTCGGCCAGCGAGCGGATGTCGGTCACATAGCCGCCGGGGTTGGCAATGGATTCGCAGAACACCGCGCGGGTGTTTTCGTCGATTGCCGCCTTCACCGCGTCCAGATCGTCGGTGTCGACGAATTTCGCAGACCAGCCGAAGCGTTTGATGGTCTGGCTGAACTGGGTGACGGTGCCGCCATAAAGCCGGGTCGAGGCCACCACGTTGCAGCCCGGCCCCATCAGCGGGAACAGTGCCATGATCTGTGCCGCGTGGCCGGAGGAGCAGCAGACCGCGCCGACGCCGCCTTCCAGCGTTGCCAGGCGTTCCTGCAGCACCGCAACGGTCGGGTTGGTCAGGCGGGAGTAGATAAAACCGACTTCCTGCAGGTTGAACAGCGCGGCGGCGTGTTCGGCATCGCGGAAGACGTAGGCCGTGCTTTGATAAATCGGCGTCTGCCGCGCGCCGGTGGCAGGGTCCGGCTTGGCGCCGGCATGGATTTGCAAGGTGTCAAAACCATAGGACGGGGCGTCGGTCATCAGTATGTCTCCCTGAAAGGTCTTCTGTCGCGCGCACCACAGCATGGCTGCGCGCAGAAGGCAATCGCGTGAATGCCGCAGAGGAAGGCTTCTGCAATGCCGCACAAATGGGCCTCCGGCAAATGCCGGACGCTGCAATTCCAGGAGAACTGCTGGATATTCAATTCAGGCGCAGCCAGCCCTGCGGTTCAGGCTGCGCTCCGGATTTGGATCGTTTGGAAGGAGAGGGCCGGACCTACTTGCGGTAGCAGCGGGACTTTTGCCCAAAGCCGCTGGGGGAGCAGACGTATGTCCCCTTGGCCAACACAGTTTCTCCAGCTAGGGATTTGCTGTCCTGCGCACTGGCGCTGCCCAGGCTGAACAGACAGGCCAGAAGCGCGCCGCCTGCAATCTTGATTGAATAAGAAAAAACCGGCACAAGCCGGAGCATCGCACGTACTGCGTACATAAACTGCACCTCGTCCTCATAGGCCCCAGGCAGCTCATTTATGCCTAAACGGCATGCGGCAGCCAAACAGCCAATTCACGCGCTGCACGATCTGCACAGCACGTTTTTCTTAGGCGCAATTCTATTTTTTTTCAACGCAGCTGTGCGGAAACCCGCTCAAAAGGCCTGACCCTGTACGGCCTTGCACAGGTGGAAAGGCTCTGAAATCAAATGGTTCGTTGCCTTGCCTGCCGATGCTGGCCGGGCGTTGCTTGAACTGTGGAGGGACAGCACCAAGCCGGAAAACGGGTCAGTTTCCTGCGGTCTCGACTCGGATACGGTGTTCCACCCGCCAATCCGGAAGACCGAACCCATTGGGCCAGGGGTAGACTTCCTGCTGGTTGAAATAGACGATGCCGGTGAGGGCGGGGTAGGCGCTCTTGTCTTGCCGGACGGTCTGTTCCCAGCGGGCAACGTATGCTTCATCGCCGGAATAGCCTAGTTCGGCCACCATGACGGGCTTGCCGTACTCCTTCACCCGCTCGTAGCGGGGGGCGAAGATTTCATCAAAGCTCATCTCGCCGCCTTTGTAGATCTGCTCCCAAGGCTGCAAGCCGAAAACGGAAAGCCCAATGATATCCACGTAGTCGTCGCCGGGATAATACTTATTCAGGTTTTCATATCCCAGCGGTGACCACATCACACGAATTTCCGGTGCTTTGTCGCGGCAGACGTCTATCATCCGTTTGAATGCATAAACATAGGTTTCCGGCTGCCACTGCGCCCAGATGAACTGGCCGCTGTTGTCGTCCATCTCCTGCGCCCAGCGGACGGTAACCTTGCTCTCAAACCGGTTCAGCACTTCGCAGATAGCGGCCATATTGCCGTCGTAGGTACCGTCCCGGATGCCGCGGATCAACCGCGCTGGCGTGTTGCGGGCATCGCGCGTCCAGGTCCAGGGTTCAATCGTGACCAAGACCTCGCGGTTGCGTTCCTTGGCGTATTTGTCAGCCTCGGTCAGCGACTCCAGAAACAAGTCCTCCCACGGCAGGAAGAGATGTTCGACCTGAACATTCTGTTCATCTGAAAAGTCGCCATTCGGATCATAGACGCCGAAAGGCAGCTCACCGGGAGGTGGCGGGAAGGAAGGAAGGGCGGTTCCGAAAAGGGCCGCTGATACAGCGACGGTGACTAGGATATGCCGGCTAGAACGGGACATTGTCTACTCCATCTTCTGCTGGAACAGGGCATTCCCCGGCCATTCCAGGTTTATTTGGTAGGTCACAGTACCCGGCGGGCCGAGACCCGCGCCGGACACAATGTATTTGGGGGTGTAGGGAGAGAACACACCGCTGCCGTGAGACAGTGCATAGAGGCTGTGCGCGCCCTGGCTGCCGAGCGCTGCAGCAATGACTGCGGCAAGCGCCATGCAGGCCGTCGCCTGAAAGGCCGAGGCAAGCGGCCATCTGAAGGGCGACAGCCTGTTTTCCCGCAAGTGCTGGACAGCGATTACCGTGAATAGCACGGTATAAACGGTGGCGTTAATCAGGCTCAGCACCACGAATCCCGCGGCCTGTTGCAGGTCCTGCACAAACAGCGGCGGCAGGGCTGCCCCCAATGCCAGCAACAGGTAAGGCAGAAGGACTCGCAAGGGCACCGGCGGCGCCTCTCCGCCGCCTTTTGGCGTTACACGGAAGTCGACAAACCCGCCCCTCAGCCTGTCCGCAATGGCCATTCCGCAGCCAAGCAGAACCCAGGGCCACTGCGCACAGGGAAACAATGCGCGCTCCCAACTGAGAACCTTGGCGTCATACGGTCTGAGAGTATCGCGCGCGCGCATGAGGTAGACGAACAAGATCACCGCAACGGTTGAAGGAAGCGCGTGCAAAACGAAACCAAGGAAGGTCACCCCGGCAAACCGGATATCCAGCAGCAGGGCTGCAATCGGAAACAGGTACATCAGCGCCATGAACAGGGCAAAAAGCGGGTACCACAGCTGGCACAGCAGGAACTGGAACCGCAGCCGCGGCGGCAGCCCCTTCAGATAGCGCGGGGTGTAGCTCAGCAGCAGCGTTGTCAGGCTGCGCGACCATTGGAATTCCTGAGTTGCTAGATCAGCCATGCAGGCCGGGCCGGCGCCATGCGCGATGGCATCTGCTGCATGGGTGCCGCGCCAGCCTGCGGAGTTCATGAGCATCGTGGTGGAATGGTCCTCAGCAAGTTCGGGCCCCAAGCCGCCTGCTTGCTTCAGGGCGCGGGTGCGCACTGCGTAATGCGAGCCGATGCACATAGGTGCCCAGCCGGCGCTATAGCCTAGCTGGATGCCGCCATGAAACGGTGCCTCGGCAAAAAGCCGCATCCGTGCTGCCCAGCTTCTGTCCGCATTGCTGCAGCAAATGGAGGGGGCGCTGACATAGCCGGTGGCCGGGTCGTCAAACCCCTGCAGAATGGCTTCAAGATACCCGGGCTGCGGCACATGGTCGGCATCAAGCTGGGATACGATATCATAGGCTTCATAGCCGTATTGGTCATAGAAATAGGCCAGGTTGCCTTCCTTGCAGCGGGTTCTGCGCGGCCATTCCTTGCGGTGGTACTCAGAAAGGCCCTTGCGGGTTGAGATCCTGACACCATGCGCCGCACACCAGGCGCGGGTTGCGTCATCAGGATCCTCATCAGCCAGCCAAGTATCGTGCGGCGGCGTTTGCGCCAGCATGGCCGTTAGGGTCTCCTTCAGAACGGACAAAGGCTCGGCTGGGGTTTTGGTGGTTATCATGGCCACCCGCATCGGTCCTTGCAGCGACGGCCGCAGGCGGCGGCGGGTGCCATTCAGGAAAAACAGCATGAAATAGGCAAGCAGGAAGTAGAGCCAGAAAATTGCTGCTGAAACAATGATATATCGCCCGGTGCCTATATTGTGCCCGGGCTGCAGCCACCAGTGCCAGAAATAGCCGGCAGCCAAAATCCACAGACCAAACACAGCAGCAACTGCCCAGTCAAAGCCGGGCTTGGGGGAGGGCGATGCCCGGTTATTCCGCTGCATGGCGCCCATGGCGATCCTCTCTTGCGGCGGCCAATCCGAAGGATGGCGCCGCATCCCTGATGATCTGGTCCAGCTTGGAGCGTTCGGTGCGGAAGCCCAGCGTCTGCTGTGCCAGGCGCACGTCCGCGGTCAGCGAGGAAGGATCTCCGGCGCGGCGCGGTGCCAGGTCATGCGGCACCGTTTTGCCGGTGACGCTGCGGATTGTCTCCAGCACTTCAAAGATCGTATGCCCGGTGCCGCTGCCCAGATTCAGAGCGGTGCTGGCACCGCCTTCTGCCAGATAGTCCGCTGCCAGCACATGGCCGCGCGCCAAGTCGCTGACATGGATGTAGTCCCTCTCGCAACTGCCGTCGCGGGTGGGGTAATCCGTGCCGAAGACTTGCAGCGGTCCGCGCCGGCCGGAAGCCGCCTGCAGCGCCAGCGGCAGCAGATGGGTTTCGGGATCGTGACGCTCGCTCAGATCGCCCTCCGGGTCGGCTCCGGCTGCATTGAAATAGCGTAGCGCCGCAAACCGCAACTCATGCGCGGCAGAGCAATCACGCAGCATTTCCTCGCACATCAGCTTGCTGCGGCCATAGGGGTTGATCGGTGCCTGCGGCGTATCCTCACGTATAGGGCCGCCTTCGGGGCTGCCATAGGTCGCACAGCTGGAAGAGAACACGATTTTGTCCACTCCTGTATCCAGGCACGCAGTGATCAGGGAGATCATCCCTCCGGCATTGTTGTCGTAGTAAAAGGCCGGGCGCGCCATAGACTCTCCGACATAGGCCGAAGCGGCAAAGTGCATGACTGCCTTGATGCCGTGATTTTTGATGGCGTCCTTCAGTGCTGCAGCGTTGCGCACATCTGCATGCACCAGCGGACCCCATTTGACCGCATCTGCATGTCCGGTGGTCAAGTTATCGACCGTGACCGGCAGGTAGCCCGCCTGGTGCAAAGCTTTGCAAGCGTGGCTGCCAATGAACCCGGCGCCGCCGGTCACAAGTATGGCGAACCGGCGGGGCATCAGCGGACCGCCGCGGACATCTGGTCCGGCTCAGCCATCTCAGCCTGGAAATGGCGGATGGTCCTGCGCAACCCGTCTTCAAGCCGCACTTTCGGGCGCCAGCCCAATTTGGTTCTGGCCGCGCTGATGTCGGGCTTGCGCTGCTGCGGATCGTCCTGAGGCAATTCGCGGAAAACCACTTGCGATCCGGTTCCGGTCAGCCTGCAGACTTTTTTGGCCAGTTCCAGCACCGTAAACTCACCAGGGTTGCCGAGATTGACGGGTGCCGGGCTGGGATCATTGAGTTCCATCAGCGCTTCAATTGCATCAAGCAGGTCATCTGCATAACAGAAGGAGCGCGTCTGAGCACCGCTGCCGTAAACAGTGAGATCCTCGCCCCGAAGCGCCTGATTAATGAAGTTGGACACCACGCGGCCATCCTGCGGGTCCATGAAAGGGCCGTAGGTGTTGAAGATGCGGGCAATCGAGATTTGCACGCCGTAGCGATGGTGATAGTCGTAAAACAGCGTCTCGGCAGCGCGCTTGCCCTCGTCGTAGCAGGCACGCGGCCCGAAGGTATTGACGCAGCCCCGGTATCCTTCCGGCTGCGGGCTGATTTCAGGGTCGCCATAAACCTCGGAGGTGGACGCCTGGAACACCTTGGCCCCCTTTTCACGAGCAAGTTCAAGCGCGTTCATTGCACCCATCACGCTGGTTTTGAAGGTGTGGATGGGATCAAGCTGGTATTTCGGCGGAGAGGCCGGACACGCCAGGTTGAAGATCTGATGCACCGGACCTTTGAGCTGGTAAGGCGCCACGACGTCATGTTCAACAAAGCGGAACCGGCGGTGTGACATCAACGGTGTGATGTTGCGCATTCGCCCGGTCTGCAGGTTGTCCAGACAAACCACTTGATGGCCCTGTTCCAGTTTGCGGGCGCACAGCTGAGACCCCAGGAATCCAGCGCCCCCGGTTACCAGAACCGTCTTGCGCATCGGCACCAACGGTTCAGCCTTGGCGTGAATTACACGCTTGTTATCATTTCGCAGCGTCATGTACCCAACCCCCATCCGGTACAGCACCACAATATAATTGTCGGGACACGTGTCCCCTGAAAAACCGCCGTGCGCGACGGCGTTTCTTGCTTCAGCTGGCTATTATTTAATGTTATTAACCAGCGCCCCCGGACAAACTAAATTGCGTTGCATCTTTCAATACACTGCCGGCCTCGCAGAAAGACGATAGCTGCAAGACGCCCGCCATCAAGCACCGGGTGCGCCTATAGTACTTAATCGTGCGGCATTACCACTTTTGGTCAGGGATCGTTCCAGCGTTTTTACCCATCAAAGGAAGCTGCGAAACTGATCCTCAGCTTTTGGTGGAGTGAACCGCGGAATGTTATGCCGCGATGTCTGCCGGTGGTGCCAAGAGAGTTGAACTGCGTTCTCTTTGCCAGTTTGTTCTGCAACGCGAGTAATTGAGGCATGGCATATCAGGCGCAGAACGCGTTTTGAATTTCAGCATTGGCAATCCCGAAAGTGTCCTTGTTTGCCCTCATCTGCTTACTCTAAGAAGCGTTCCGGCCGCCCCTGGAAGGGCTGCTTCCTCTCTCCTGTCTCGCCGCTCTTGCCAAAGGTTCGATCCCGGATTTTTCCTGAAAAGAGAAGCCTTGATTTGACTTGCCGGAAAAGCACACCAACTGAACTGGAAAGAATATTCAAGCGATCTGTTTCCCCTTGCAGAACGTTTATAAATCAAATGCACCCGAGCGGATGAAGTGAATTGTGCTGAAATGCAGAAATGGTGGAAATCTAATTATTCCTGGAGACAAAAGGGGTCGAAGATGAAGTTGGTAAGTGTTTTTGCATTCGCTTTGGCGAGTTCCATTCTGGCCGGATGCGAAGAGTTTGAAGGTGAACAGGCGCCTGAAGTTACGCCGCCGGAATACTATCCGTGCCGCGAATTGCCTCAGGCCATAGCTCAGGCTGACGCAGTTGTCCGCAATCCGGATAGGCTAAGCGCGAATGAGCAAAACTATTGGTTCGATCGCAAAGACCGCTTGGTCAAACGTGCTTGGGAATGCAAGTCTTAACCTTCCGCCAGCGCGGTGAACACCGCCTTTGGGCACCAGAATTGGCTACCCAGCGGAAGTGTCTGAAAACCAGCGCCAGCAGTGAACCTGCTGGCGCCATGTGTTGAACCAGTTGCAATAGCGACATTCCGTGCCGGCCGGCTTCCGGAGCTTGCTCCGCTGAACCGGCGGGTTCGCAGCGGGGCTGCCGCTTGTGCAAAGAGCGGAGGGCAGGGGCCAATGTGCCGCTACCACAAACTCTGTCTGTCTGCATGGCTGTTGCGGTGCAAGAGGCAGGCGCTGTTTGGATGTCCTCGGGCGGTATCCATGCCAGAGCCGGGTGTGGTGACACCCCGCAAAACCGGCAGTGGACTTGGGCTGCGGTAAAGGCCTGTGGAGGCAAGGCACGTCATGCGGCTAGTGCGGAGTCGGCAGCTGCACTGTAATCCAATAGTCTCCCAGCAGATTGAGCAGGTTTGAGAAATCGTGGCCGGCAGTTTCCTTGATGATGTAGCCTGCCACGTTCTGCTGATAGGCGCGGTCTACATCGCGGGGTTCGCGTGAGGTCGTCAGCATAAAGCAAATCATGTGGCGCAGGGCCTGCCTGGACCGTATCGCCTCAACCAGTTCATGCCCGTTCATCCGCGGCATGTTGATGTCGATAAGCATGATTACGGGGCCGTTGACAGATACCTCCGGATGCCGTTGCTCAAGAATTTCCAGGGCTTCCTCACCGTCGTGTGCGCGGGTGATCTGGTTCGAAAGCCGCGCCTTGGCAAAGGCCCGCCGTACGGCCATTGCTTCAAAGTCGTCGTCCTCCACTAGAAGAATGTTGACCGGCTGCATCTGTTCCGGCGGATTAAGCTGCATTTTGTTCTCCGCTTTCTGGTTTCCTGGGCCATGTGAAAATGAATTGGGTTCCGCCGTTATCACCATCGGATACGATGCGAATGTCATGTCCCAGCACATGCAAATGCTTGCGCACGAGGGATAGTCCCATGCCGCTGCCTTCGACCTTGTCCCGTGGGGCCAGTGTCTTGAATAAGCCAAAGACGGTTTCATGATGGCGTTCGGGGATCCCTGGACCGTTGTCGGTCACGGTGAACTCCAGGAGGTCCCCTTTGTCCGCGAGACTGACATGAACCTCTCCATGCTCCTTGTCGTTATGCTTGATCGCATTGGTGATCAGATTGAGCAGAACGATTTGCAGCGGGAAGCGGGAAAAAACTGATTGCTTGAAGCTGTCGTCGAATGTGAATGAAAAATCATCGGGCGGCGCTGCCAGAAGCTCCAGATCTTCGGCAAAACTGCTGCCGTCAACCATGTCTTCCGCCGGAGCATGAGTTTCGTTGCCGATCCGGGAATGTTCTAGCAGGTCATCAAGCAGGCGCGACATGCGCCCGATCCTGGACTTCATGAAGGAGATGTGTTCGCGGGTTCCTTCCGTCAGCTTGTCCGCCAGGTCCTCCTCCAGCCAGGCCGCGGCGTGGGAAATCGCCCTCAAAGGTGCCTTCAGGTCATGGGAAGCCACATAGGCAAACTCCACCAGATCTTTGTTCGACCTGTTCAACTGTTCAATCAAATGTTCCGCTTGGAGCAGCATTTTCCGGCGTTCGGTGATGTCACGTACTACCAGCGCAAAACTTGGGGAGGCCTGCTCCGGAATAGGGGACAGGGTCAGCTCCAGCCAAGTGCGGCCGCCCTCCTGGACCGGGCCTTCGCATTCATGCATCCGGCCCAGAACCGGGCAGTCCTTCTCGTGCGGGTAGTCCGATAGGCCATGCTGAAAGCGCTCCCATTCGCCCGGTGCCAGAAACTGCGCAAAGTCATTACCTGCGGCATCAGCTTCGGACACTTGGAACATGATTTGCATGGCCGAATTAATGCGCAGAATCTTGCCTTGGCGGTCGAGAATGGCAAGCCCGTCTCCAACCCCATTGAACAGCATCAGCGCACTGGATTCCTGTTGCCGAAGCTTGGTGATCAGCTTTTCAAAGCTTCGGGCAAGATCGCCGACCTCGTCTTGTAGATGGGTTGGAAGATCAGGCAACCGCCCCTGATTGGATGCCCTGATAATTTCAGAGCTCATTTCAACCATTGGCGTCATTTCCCTTTCGACCCGTTTCCTGGAGAAACGGGCGGACCAGCCAACAAAAACCAGGCCCAGGGCGATAAGGGCAAGTGTGCTGTCCGGCAGGAAACGGGCAAAGAAATCCTGCTGCTTGATCAGGGTGAAGCTGACGGCATGACCGGAGTTGCTGAGGCTGTCGAGCCGCGTCGTTACAAACAATCTTCCGCCGCTGGTTGTCCGTACCGGCGCGTCTGCGGCTGAGGTCGCCGCCTGCCAGACACTGTCCGGCAGGCCGGCGCTGCCAGCCAGGGAAAAGACGCCTTCCTGATCACCTGCGTCCCAAGCGTAACTGCCGCCCTTTGTGTTATGCAGCACAAAATCTGCCTTGAGCGGCAGATTTCTGAAGGTGTTCCTGTTATGCTTCAGCACGTTCACGTTGATAATGATAAAGCCGAACATCTCTCCGCTGTCGCGGAAGGCGGGCACAAGGACCCGGTACATCACCGTCCTAGGTTCCGCGATGCGGCCGTTTTCGCGATTGTAGGAGGCTGTTCCTGTCAGCGCCGAACGCGGATTCAATGACAGGGCGTCCTGGAAATAGGATTCCCCAGCCTTTTCCTGCAGCCCGTCCTCTGGAACGCGCAGCACTTCGCTGCCCTGTCTGTTGAGGCGCAGGATTTCCCGGCCATTGTCATCAATGCCAACCAGGCGGATTTGCTCATAGGCAGGGCGGAGTTCAAAAAAGGCGCTGAAAATTTTGGCCAGCCGGGCAAGCGCCTCCTCCCGCTTTTCACTGCTAGCCGGGTCACCGCCGCCGTTCCTGGTCAACTGAGCGACCGCCGGCATGCTGGCGAGAATGACTGCATCCGAAACCACTTGGCCGTTGGCATCTTCGGTGGCGCGCGCGATCAGCGCAGCGGTATCCATGACCTCGTCGAGGGTTCTTTGCCGTTCCAGGTATCTGGAGGTCAGGCCGCTTGCGAGGGTAAGCAGAACAACGGCCGTGATCGAAATCGCAGCGGAAAGACCGGCGACCCGGCCTCTGAGCGAGGAAGCGGAACTTTTGAACATCTGCGGCCCTCAAGGCGATTGCATTCGCTGTGATTGCGATAGCAGGCGGCTGTTCTACGCAGAGTGGGGCTGGAAAGTGAATGAAAGGATAACGTTTTGTTATCCTTCGTGAAATCTCCATTAAAACAGCATTCGCCTGCTTCTGCCCCCGTCAGGGCATAGGCAGCCAACGCTGCCTCACGTGCGGCCCGAAGGACCTGCCCGGTGGAGCAGCGCCGATGGTCAGTTGAGGGCCAGAACTGACAAAAGCAGCCAAACACTCCGGTCTCGCTGAGAACACTTAACGCCGTGTCCAATCAGTCCGGATGGCTCAGTTCATCGCCCAAACGATCCCGCAGCGGAAAACGTGCAGGTTAATCCGAAAACTTGGACAATTCCTTTTAGTGACCGGTCCAATGTTCAAGCAACTATCAACCGGTAGGAGGCTTGGGGGCCGCAACGCAGAAGACGAGATTTGTTGTCAACTCGCGTTCTTCGATATCGGGGATCGTCTTGCGGATTCTGCCGAGGACTTCTGGCGTCAGACGCGACAAGGTGGAGGGCGAAGACGGGATTTTTTGCCAGGTTTCGATGTCGAAGTATTTTTCGGTGACTGATCGGATTTCGTCAAGGCGAACCCGGTTCAAATGAGTTCTTACATAGTCGTCCTCTGGGGCGTTAACGGCAAATTCAATATGGTTCCAATCGTAAAGCCGCAGATGCTCAGGATTGTCGGTATCCAGCTGCTCCGGCCACGCCGGGTTTCCGTGATGCCCGTTCCAGCAATAGTAGTTGTGGTGGGTATAAATGAGCTTCGCATCTTTTTTGCAGAGCGTGGCGAGCTCTTTGAACACCTGCTCGAGCTGGATCAGGTGTTCCGTTACATTGTGCAGCGAAATAGCGTGAAACGTGCTGTCAATGTGCAGGTCTTCCAACTTGCCCTGGATAAGATTGATCGCGGGAAGCGAAGCGCTGATTTCCCGCGGTGTCACCCCCAGGTTTGCAACGCTTCGGGTGCGTTTGTTCCGCGCCTTTGTGCTGTCAAGCTGCATCACAGGATCCAGGCCTGTGTAGGATTTGGCACCGGCAATCAAAAAACCCATGCCATAGCCGCCGAAACCGCAGCCGACATCGAGAACCGCCCCGCCGCGGATATGGGGCTGGATGCGCTTGGGCCAGGTGATGTAATCGAGTTCCACCGATGCGCTGATCAGATGCGGGTCATAGTTTCTCAAGGCTGCCTGCAGATCACCGGCATGCTTGAAATAGGCGATTGCTGCTGCTGTTGTGTCGTCGTTCCAGCGGTTTCCAGGATCCAATTCGGCCAGCGTCGCAGCGGCGGCAAGCAGTTTGCTGTCTGGTCCGTCCTGCCGCGCTTTGAGATAGCCGGAGTTCAGTGTTTCCAGTGCTTGGGCGGCTGCCTTTGTGTTCAGTGCATCGTCAATCTGGGAACGTGTGCTCAAAGCACCAAAGTTTTTTGGGTCCTGCTCAAGAGCTTCGTCCGCCAGTTCTGACGCCAGCTCCAATTCACCACGGATTAAGGCGACCCGGGCCTTCAGCGCTAGTGCGCCAGGGTGCCGGGGGCGGAATTCCAAGAACGCATTCAAGTGAGTTTCAGCCGCAGCTGTGTCCCCGGCTTCCAGTTCGAGGCGGGCCAGATGAAAAGAGGCCACGCTTTTGGGTTTCTGAGCGGCAAGCGGCACCAGTATACGGCGGGCTTCCTCCCACTCCTGGCGCTGCATGGCCCCGATCGCCCGCGGCAGATCCGCTTGCGAGCCGTTTGCAGGTTGTGCGGGGTGAATAGTTCCTGATTGCATTGGCAGTCAGCCTCCTTAGCGTTGAAACCAGCCGGCTATACGGTGAGGGCCGCGCAGGGCCGGGTCTCACTGTGAGCCCTCAAAGTGCATATTGTGCAGACACTTGCTTGATCCTAGCTCAAGCAAGTGTCTGATAGATGTCTCTGCATTCAGCGGGTTTTGCTTCCCATCGCCTTCAGAACCCTGCCTGCGCGCCGCATCAAGGACTCGTTTCTGGCAGGAGGGCGCGTGCCTGTACGGGCGTGTTGAGTGCCGCCCTTGGCAGGAACAAGGACGCTGGGAGCTGCACTGTCCAATTCAATCTGGCCGTTGCGGACCAGGTCACCCGTTTCCAGGATCCGCAGCGAAAGGGGGCCTTTGCTGCTATTTAGAAACGCGGGCAGCACCGGAATGCGGAAGGCGTGCCGCTCCAGTCCCGGCGTGCGGCGGCCCAAGTTAGGATCATGATAGCCTGCTGGACCTGCAAATACGGGTACTGAGCCTTGCAAGACCACAATGTGAAGCGTTTCTTCCGGACTGTTCTTGTCCCAAGCCCAGCCTTGCAGCCATTCGTTTTCCTGCCAGCGCCCATCGGCTGGAAGGGTCAGGAATGAACGCACATCCCGCGGATCGCTGGCGGTCTTTTCGTTCCAAACAAGCGGAGATTTCTCTGCAAGCAGCAGTTCGCTGCGGGTCTGCATCGCCAGGCGTTCCAGCTCGGGCCGGTCCGTTTCCTGGGCAAGCCGCAACAGCTCGGTTACGGTTTGCGCTGAGGTATTGCCGGAAACCGGAGCAACCGCAGCTGGCTGAGGCTGTTGTTGCGGCGCGTCCTGCGGGCGGGCAGGGAGATGCTTTGCCGCTTCTTCCAGATGCGGGAGCGAGGCAGCTAGGGCCTTGTTTTCAAGTGCAGCCGTTGCGGAAGCACCCTCGGTCTGCAGACTGAATACCTTTTGCAGTGTCTCTTTAGTCAGGACAGGCTTCCGCGAGGAAAGCGCATAGGTGTTGCTGGCAAGTTTGCTAACACGAAGAAACTGATTTCCCGTCCTCGTTTCGCCGTCGAACAGGCACCAGTTAAGAGCGTAGGCCGTACCGGTTTCCCAGCTTTCGGGGATCCTGTAGCAGTGCAGTGTGAGGTGATCCTTCCCGTCCGGGCTCAGATGTTCTTCCACCAGTTCAATCGGCTGATCAGCGTCACGCGCCACGAGGCGGCGGTTGCCAGCACCCCGTGCAAACAGCCAAAGCGTGTTGGTCTCTTCATCAAGCCCAGCCACCAGCTTCCGTTTCAGCGCATCCCGGATTTCTTCCCGGTTCCAGTCAGCCGGTGTCAGCCACAGCGGGCTCTCCGCGGGGCGTCCTCCATCGCGAAGGGAATTGCTGCCGACGGACCGGTTGCTGCCGTTGACCATATGCAGAGCGCTCAGCAGAAATTTCCGCTGGGCCAACCCTGACTCATCAAGCAGTGGTTTGGATTTGAGGTAGGCATACACAGTATCGTCTGCCATCGCCTGCGCTTCTTCCAGCGCCTGCGGCCAATCAAGCAGCTCTTCGGGGCAGACCAAAAGATCGTCATTGAACTGCACAGCAGCTCGGGTGACAAACTCGTGCAGGATCCCCCGTTGAACGTCGTAGGGCTCGAATTGACCGACCTTGTCATAGGTGGTGCGCAGCATGGCGAAAACCTCTGGCCCGTAGGCGCGCGGGGACAGCAGCTGCGAGGCCACATCGCTGCCTGCTGGCAGTCCCCGGAGATCTCCTGCGGCACTGAAGAAGCTGGTGAACAGGCTGGCCGGCCGGTGTTCCAGCGCCGTGCGGGCAGCAGTTAGAAAGCCCGGAGCCGGCCTCACAGAGGCTCCATGCGCGATTACGATGGCATCTGCCCCAGGCAGGTTCGCCAGCGCATGCAGCGTGCTGCCAGCTGCCTGACCGATACAGGAAACCTCGATTACGTCGATTCCGGCATCCTGCAGGGTAGTCTTCGCCTTGGCAACGGCACTTTGCAGTTTCGCGTCGTTGTAGGCGAGGGCCACGCTGTCAGGGCGTTCACTCAGCAAGGCTTGTGTCAGGGCTTCCACGTCATCGCCGTTGCGCAACAGCACAGCATAACGGATCGTGTCGACGGGCTGGCCGGGCGCGTCAATTTCAGCTGTAATGGCTGAAATAGCTTGCCGTGCGCCGAGCTGTTCGATCTGTTCACCGAGATAGGCGTGGAAGCCATACCAGACCTGCAGGTTCTCATCATTGGAGAACCCCGGTCTTGCGATACGCTGGCCGTGTTCCAACACCTGTTCCAACCGGTCCGCGAGCGCTGTGGAAATAGGCTCAACCAAGCAACTGGCGTGGTCCTTGTGGTCAATCAGTTCAGCGGTGCCGCCAACATCGGTCGCAATGAATGGAATGTTGCATTCCAGCGTTTCATAGACTGCCATAGTGGAGTTTTCGATCAGCGACGGCATCACTGCGATCATATCGCGCGAACACATGTGGCTGAGCGCTTCAGGCTGGTTCTTATCGGTGATGTAGGAAACCGGGAAATCCCAATCCCGCGCCTTTTCCTCGATATAATCCTGCACCTTCATGCCGCCCTGAGTGGCCAGGGCGCCACCCCATTTCCCCATGAACGTCACGCTGGACGGAGAGATCTGGCGCTCGCGCAGAATATCGAGCGCGTTGCACATCAGTTCGACACCTTTGCGGCCTTCCAAGCGGCCAAAAAAGATCAGTTCACGTGATTTTACAACGTCACCCGGCTGGCGCGGCGGGCGCTGATCGGTGACTGGCACCTTGGAAAAATCCACGATGTTGGGCTGCACGAAAACATTGGCATCCGGTATCCGGTAGCCGATTTGCTCCATGAAGGTGATCAGATGGGCGGAGCCCCCAATGACTGCGTCGGCCAGTTCTACACACTTTTGTTCCGCGTAGGCGGCAAGAACCAGATCGCGCCGCTCAATCGGCTGCATCTGGTAGTGGCGGTTCCAGATGTGCGGCGAAGAGGTTTTTACCAGGAAAAGCGTATCCTGAAAGGCAAGGCCCAGGCGCTTGGCCATCAGCGCATAGAACATGCCCCCGCGCCATTCCGATGTATGAACCACATCAAACCGTTCCTGATCTCTCAGCCATTGGTAGGCAGCGGCGTACCGGGGCTGCCAGTTCGGAGCACTGCTCCAGGCTGAATCGCTTGGAATATCGAGGTAGTGCAGAGTGACCCCGAAAGCGGCGAAATGCTCTACCCAGTGTTCAGGTGTTTCATCCTGAACCACGGGTCCTTTCAGGAACAGAACATGCACCTCATGTCCATGCGCAGCCAGCCCCTTGGACAGGTGGTAATAGGTAGAGGCAATACCGCCATTACGGACCGGTCCGATGATTTCTTCGGTAACAATGCAAACGCGGAGCTTGTGGTTCGAACTGCTCAGGCCGAGTGACGAAATCGCAGGGAAGCTCTTGGTCTTAAATTTGTCGATCTGCATGAAATCTCCATGTGTTTCGATGCTGTCGTCTGCTGCCTCTGACCGTCCCTCAGAGACGGATGCCCGAACAGGCATGGTAGAGCTTCAGCATTGGAACTTTCAAAAAGGGAATACGTTCTGCGGTTTTGCGGCCAGCGCTCACGAGCAAGGGGGCCAGCTTGCGCTTGCGGCGGCTGCCCTTCCTTGCCAGTCCGCTTACCACCTCGCCATAGAATGGCGTGCGGATCAGCGCCTGCCAGTAGTGCTGCGCTTCGGGGACCGCATGGCCCAGCCAGGGTTTGAAGTCCCGGTCGGCGTAATGAGTGATCCAAGGGCTGCGGCGGGCCGCCATTGCTTGCACATGGTTGTTTCTCGGTACTCGGGCATAGGCCTGCTCCGGCGCGTTGAAGACGTTCCACCGTGCATCAAGAAGGCAAACCTTGTCCTTGAAATACACATTCAGGATGTCCTGATCCCTGAATAGATACCGGCGCTCGCTGGCCATCCGGCGGAGCTTGCCGCCTATCGCTTCGGGGTTCTTCATTGCAGCGAAATCGAACAGCAGAACCCCTGCATTAAAATACCGCCCGATCTCAGCTTCTGTTAGTCCAAGAGTTTCCCGCTGGTACTTGGTCAGATCCGGGACTTCGGGATCGATTGTTCTGGTCGGGCCGGACAAGGTACGCGTCATAATCCAGTCGGGAACAGCAGCGATTTCTGCTGAACCCATATCTGCATCAAACAGTTTGCCGATGTCAGCCCTGACGATTAGGTCCGCATCCAGGTAAAGCAGGCGATTGAGCTCAGGAAACAGAGACGGGAGCAGGAACCTGTTGTAAGTGGCATTGGAAGGTGCGCGTGATGCAGACCGGTAACTGGATTCGAAAATGCCATTGGCATTGATCGGGTGAAAGCTGGCGCCTGGCCGCTCATCCATCATTGCCTGCAAGAGTGACAGGTCGCAATTGTCGATATTCGAATGCAGGAAGAAGAAATTCAGCGGCCGCGACGGGTCTGCATGATCCAGTACCGAGCGCAGCATTGCAGCTGCGTGGGGAAGGTAAGCCCGGTCTGCCGAACAGGCAATATTAACGGCGCTTTGCTCCTGGCAGTCTGCAGATACCAAGAACGGAGACACCGCCGCGCGGCTGAGGTTCAGGACCGACACTTCCTTGATGCGTGCCGACGGGTTTGTTTTGGCTTCGTGGTGGACAAAAACGGTTAGCAGCCGTTCCGACAGGAACCCGGGATATCGAGCCTGGTAAGGGCTGTAGGTGTCACGGTTTACAGGAGCGGCCTCAACTTTGAAAAGAATGTCGAACAGCCAGCTGCAATACCTGTCGAGTACAGGCTTGGCCATGAGTGCCAGATTGCCCAGCCGCACCTCGTAGCCGGATGCCACGGCATCCAGGCTGGCGGAATATTCCGGGTGGTCGCGCCGGATTATGCGGCACATCTCTTCCCAGTCCTGCGCATTGTGGCCGGACCGGTAGTTTTCTTCTACTGTTTTGCCCATCCGGTGCGGCCGCGGCAGCACGATGTCCCAATTCGCACCTTCCTGCATGATCCACTCTTCGGCCTCACGGCACCAGGCACGCGTGTCGAATTCGTTCGGAAATGTCTCCACCGGACCGGATGAAACGCGGCCCGAAAAATCCAGCAGCCGACGGTAGTGCATAAGTCCGGTCAGGTCATTTCCCGTATGGTTCTTCCAAGCCCAGTAAAGTACGGTTAGTTCGCACCAGGTTTCGTTTTTTTCCGAGATGTTAATGCCGGTTTCGTCGCCGATCATTCCGGGGATCGGAGACCGGGTCAGCGCCCTGCCTGCCTGAACAGGGAGCACGCAGGTGCTCTGAAGGCGCGGTGCCGGTTTATGATAGGCGACATAAAGGGCCGTTTTCATCAGATGTCAGCCCCAGCGCTCCGGCGCGCATAATAGGCGTGTGTGCTTCGAATTCCTTCGACCAATGGGGTGAACTCCCCCCCGAGCAGCACCGCAGTATCTTCGCGTGACGCGATGACATCCCGGGGTTCGGTTTTCAGAAGTTCTTCGGCTGGAATTTTCGTGTAGCTCAGCGTTTTGCCGGTTGCAGCCTCAATCGCACTGACAACATCCATCAACGAAGTTGAAACTCCGGCGCCCAGCGTGTTCACGCGGGACGTTTCTGCGCCGTTTTGAACCCTCAACGCCTGGGTAGCAATGCCACGGCCGACATCCCCGGCATAGATGAAATCGCGCCGCTGCTCGCCGTCGCCGTTAATAAACACATCCGTTTCTTCCAGTGCTGCGCGGGTGAAGGCGTGGATGGCGCTTTTTTTGTTTTCGGAATAGCAGCCATAAACGTTAGTCATCCGGATAACCGAGAATGTGCCGCCGCGCAACTCGACCAGCTTTTCCAGAATCATTTCTTCAGCTGCCTTTGTGGCGCCGTAGAAATTCTTGGGACAGTACGCAGAGGTGTTGCGGACCTCGAAGGTGCCGTCGAAGAGAGCACCAGCCGTTGAGATCAAGATGAAGTGGTCGCCGGGTTTCACGGCATCCAGAACGAAACCGGCCGGCTGGCTGATATTTGCCTCAATGAAATCAAGGGGTCTGTCCTTGGATTCGGCGACCCGGGTCTCCCCAGCGAGGAACACAAAGATGCGGCCGTTGAACTCTTGCTTGTCCAGATCAGCCAGGAAATCTTTGGCACCTGGCTCCTCATAGCCGCCGCAATAGGCTGGAACGTCGATTGTTTCATGGCCCGGTGCCGCATTGGACATGTTGTCGATCACAGCGGGGGACAGCCCGGCGAATTCAGGGCCGTTCTGGACAACATCCAGGATGTTGCGGCCCACGAAACCATAGCCGCCAATCAGGATAAATGCAGAGCTGTTCTTCATGAAAAATCCTTTCGTCTGAGGGTTGCGTACCCGCAATCGCTGCGCGATAAAAGGCGAAATTATTGATGGCGTGCTTCTAATACCAGGGGCTGCAGCGGTGCTTCGGTCCTGTGGACGGGCGTTGAAAACAAAAAATCCGTTCAGGGGTGAAGCAGAGCAGTGCCGGGCATCAGTTTTGATTTGTCTGTAATTCTCACGGCGCACGATGAAACGCTGGTCTGCGGGCCAACGATCAGGGCAGCTGATGATGCGATCCGTGCTGCCGAAGCCAAGGGATACTCAGTTGAGCGCCTTGTCGCGCTGGACAATGCGACTGAAGAAACCTGCCAGTGGTTCTCGCAGCCTCAACTTCTGAATTGGCGGAAAATCTGTTTCGAAGAGGGTGACCTGGGAAGGGTGCGCAATGCCGCCGTGCGTTTGGCAAAGGGGCGCAGCATTGCCTTCCTGGATGCTGATGACCTTTTTTCGGAAAACTGGCTCAGCAACGGGATGGACCGCTTGCGCCAAGCTGAGCGGGCAGGGCACCGGGTGATCGTGCACCCTGAACTCAACTGGCTCTTTGACGGGGCGCATTCGGTGTTCTTGAAGCCAGACCAGACAGACCCTTTGTTCTCGCCGTATCACTTCTATTGCATGAATTACTACGACAGCCTGTGCCTTGCTCCGCGCGAGGCACATTTGGAGTTTCAATATTCTGCACGTGATATTCCGGCGGGGCTGTCGTTTCAGGACTGGCAGTTTTCTATCGAAACTATGGCGGGCGGCTGGCTGCACCTGAACGCGCCTGACACAATTATCTTCAAGCGGCGGCGCGACGCGTCTCTGGTTACTGAGAGCCGTGCGCGCAAGGCAGTTGTCCGGCAGCTGGAGCCAATGGCCGTGGACCGGGTTGCAGACCTTGGCGCTTGCGGTCAGGTTGCACTTCCTCCGGAAAGCCCGCACGTGCCCCCAGGTCAGCAGCTTGAGCAGGTTCCGCATTACGGCGCTGCATTTGCAGCGCGGGTGGAACGTGCCCGGGCGCACAAGGGGAGAATTTCTTGGCGCGACCGGCGGGCTTACAAGGTTATACGGGCCAAGTTTGACTACGCTTTCTACCTTGCTTCTTACCCGGACATTGCCGCTCTCGAAAACTTTGACCCGGTAGCGCATTATGTCCGAGCCGGCTGGAAAGAAGGCCGTAATCCGGCTCCTTGGTTTTCCACCAAAGCCTACCTGAAAAGCTATCCGGATGTGGCCCGCAGCGGGATGAACCCGTTTTTGCACTGGCTGGAAAAAGGCGAGCATGAGGGATATGTGCCCCGCCCGGTAACTGCGTTCGGCACAATTGCCGAGATGCTCGGCTGTTCCGCAGGGGATGCATTTAAATTGTGGAGGTCCCGGTACGGCGGGCTCCGCCAGCGGCTGGAGTTTGGAGAGCTGGGTGCACAGGTGGCGCGTGCCGCTCATCACGAACCCTTGGTTGAGCAAGGGTGGATGCAGGCTCTGCAGGTTAAGATTCCGCCGTTCCACACGGATGCAGTATCGGAACGCACGGCGGCGATGTGGCGCTTGAATGGCGCTGCAGGCCACAGGCGCGCGCGCCATGTGATTTGCGTGAACCGTCCGCGTTTCGGTGCTGCGCCGCGCTTCGAAGGCCATATTGCCAGGGCGCTGGCAGACGGCGATGCGAACGAAGTGCTGGTCATCCTGACGGATCAATCCGGAACCATGCCAGAAGGCAAGCTGCCGCCGGGCGTTCGCGTGGTGGACTTCGCAGCACTGACGTCCGGTCTGGAAAAGGAGGCACGGCTGCGGGTTCTGGTGGAGTTTTTGCGGGCTCTGCATCCGGAATGTGTCTTCAATGTGAATTCCCGGCTTCTGTGGGACGCGATGCCCCCTTTCGGAACCGCGCTTGCGTCTTCAGCTCGCCTGTTTGCCTGCCTGTTCTGCAACGAGCAAACCCCGTATGGATATTGGACGGGGTATCCGCTTCGGCGTGTCTATCCGCATTTCCAGAAACTGGCGGGAATTCTCACGGACAGCCAGTTCCTGGCCAGCGAACTTTGTGAACGCTTTATGCTGCCGCGCCAGTTGGCTGAGCGGGTGCATGTTCTGCCGAGTCCGGCAGACAGCTCGATCCCGGCCGCGCCAGCGCCGCCATCCGGCACGGGCCGGCGTCCCCAGATCTTTTGGGGCGGGCGGATGGATCCGCAAAAGAGAGCCGGGTTGGTATATGAGATTGCCCGCAGCCTGCCGGAAGCGGACTTCCGGATGTGGGGTTCCAGTGTGCTGGAAGGAGGGCCGCCGCTTCCGGATCGCCCTGCCAATGTATGCCTGGAAGGGGAATATGAGCATTTTGCCAGCCTGCCGCTGGGGGAAGCCGACGTGTGGCTCTATACCTCCGCGTGGGATGGGGTGCCAGTGCAACTGCTGGAGGCTGGCATGACGGGTATTCCGCTTGTGGGGGCGGATGCCGGCGGGACACGGGAAGTGCTGCGTCCCGGGCTGTCCCATTGCCTGCCCGCGGATGCGCCTGCTGATCAATGGGCCGCCGTCCTTCGGAAAGTCCTGGCTGATCCCGCGAAGGCGCGCGCAAATGCGCTGCAATTGCGCGACGCTCTGTTACAGGAGCGGACAGAGGCCTCACACGCATTGGCGCTTGCCAAGGCAATATCAACACCGCTGTCAGCTGAGTGCGGGCAGACGTCTGGTGCTGACTTGGAGGAAGACCACGGCAAGGCGGCCGCCCTGCCGGAGAGTTCATTCAGGCAGCTCCAGCAGTAAAAAGTGCTCCAGTTTCAAATGCGCATTTCCGCTTGCGAAAAAAATCTAAGCGGTATTAATCTCCACTCAAAACAATCATAAGGCGAATTTTGGATGAAAGTTCTCATTCTTGGAGGAGACGGGTTCTGCGGTTGGCCGACCAGTCTCTATCTTTCAAACCGTGGGCATGACGTTGTTATCGTTGACAACCTTTCCCGCCGGAAAATCGACGTAGAGCTTGAGGTTGAAAGCCTCACCCCCATCCGGCCGATCGGCGAGCGCTTGCGTGTCTGGAAGGAGCTGACCGGCAAAACGATCCGCTTTGAAAACCTGACGGTGGGGCAGGATTATGAACGGCTGCTCACTCTGATCCGTGAAGAGCGGCCGGATGCCGTAATCCACTTTGCGGAACAGCGGGCTGCGCCTTACTCCATGAAAAGCGCGGCGCACAAACGTTATACAGTCTCAAACAACCTCAATGCGACCAACGATGTTCTGGCGGCTCTGGTCGAGGCTGGTTCGGATGCCCATCTGATCCATCTCGGGACCATGGGGGTCTATGGATATGGCACCGCCGGGATTGAGATCCCGGAGGGTTATTTGAATGTGAAAATCGAAACTCCTTCGGGCGACATCGAACAGGACATCCTGTACCCGCCGAACCCGGGGTCGATTTACCACATGACCAAATGCCAGGATCAGCTCCTGTTCGCCTTCTACAACAAGAATGACGGTGTCAGGGTCACCGACCTGCACCAGGGTATCGTGTGGGGAACGCAAACGCCGGAGACCAAGCTGGACGAACGGCTGATCAACCGTTTCGACTACGACGGAGACTACGGCACGGTTCTGAACCGCTTCATCATGCAAGCGGCGGTCAATTATCCAGTCACTGTGCACGGGACAGGCGGTCAGACGCGCGCCTTCATCCATATCCAGGACACCTGCCGCTGTATTGAACTGGTACTGGAAAGCCCGCCGCAGGAAGGCGAACGTGTCCGGATCCTGAACCAGATGACGGAGACACACCGTGTTCGCGACCTGGCTCAAATGCTTCGCACCATGATGGGAGCTGAAATTTCCTATCTCGAAAACCCGCGGAACGAAATGGCCGAGAATGAGCTGAAAGTGAACAACGAAGGCTTCATGTATCTTGGCCTTGAGCCCGTCAGGCTGAAAGAAAACCTGATGGAAGAAGTGCGCGAGATCGCTCAGAAGTACGCTACGCGCTGCGACACATCTAAAATCCCTTGTGTATCGCTTTGGAAGTAAACAGCGGTAAGGAGACACAGCGGCTGACCCCCAAGGGACCCTTCTGGGCCTTTCCGGCAGCTGACTTCTTATAAGCATAGACGGCGGCCGGGCGGATTGCTTCTCCCGGCCGCCTCCTTGCTCGTAACTGCCGCTGTAGGCATCAGACCTAAGCCTCTCCTCGGCTGGCTTGAACTGCTACCGGTTGTTTGTGGCGCGCCAGAACAGAAAAGGGTGATTTGATATGTATTCAGTGATTGCGGCGGGGGTCGTCGGCAGCTCGTTTGTAGAAAAACTTGACCTTCCCAACCTAGTGCTTAGCCAACGCCAGAGCGGCGCACCGGGCATGCTGTCATATATGGAACGGGCAATGCTGGCTGCTCTGACCAGCAAGCTGTACCGCGGTGATGGGGCCATCATCGACGGCGGCAGCTTCTTTGGATCTTCCCTGGTTGCCAGTGCTTCTGGTCTCCAATCCAACCAGGACTTTGCCAGAATGGATTTCTCGGGTTTTCCCGATGCCAGGCCTCTGCACGGTTACGAACTGGGGTTCCTGCCTGCGCCTGCCAGCGACAAGATCGACAAAAACAGGGTCTTCCATGGCACACCCTACGTTCTCGGGGAGAGCTTTGTTCCCATTTTGGAAAAGAACGTAGACCCCTACAGAGACCTGATCTCGCTTCACATCGGTGACTTGAACGAAGAAGTGTGGGAGGGCGCTCCTATCGAGATAGCGTTCATAGATGTCTGCAAAACCATGCGCTTGAACGCCCATGTCTCGAAACAGTTTTACCCCTCGATGATCGGTGGGAACTCTGTATTGATCAATCAGGACTTCTTCTTTGACCGGCTGCCCTGGATCAAGGTCACGATGGGCTACCTCAGGGATTACTACCGCTGGGAGGGCCAGGTCTTCACGTCATCAATTTATACCAGCATCAAGGACGTACCGCAGGAAGTAGCTGACTATGATCCTTTCACCCAAGGCAGCTACGAAGAATGCTTGGCATATCACGACGCTGTTGCCTTCCCGGGTATTGAGCGCAAGTACGAGTATTTCCTGGAGTTGTCGCGCGGCTACCTGATGGCACTGAAGGACCGCAAGAATGACGCTCTGGAACACTTGCGTGCCGTGGCCGATAGATACGAGGATCTGCTGGCGGATGAGCACACCGATCGGGGCAATCAATTCCGTATGGACCGGGCAGTGCGCCAAATCACCAATGGCAATATTTTCAAAGTGTCCTGATTGATGCTGGAACGCCTGATTTGGTTGTGCAGTTTTTCCTGAGGGAGCCAGTCTTCCAAGCCGGTATCTGGTTAAACTGCCGCTTGGCATGATTTCGGAGCCGCTTGAGATCTTTGCCAAACTGCACAACCAGGCATCAGGCAGGGCGTCGCAGGTTTCCGGCTGGCTGACGGGGGACAATTGAAACCGCCAAAATTCGCGCAGTTTTCCAGCCTTACTTAAAAATCAACGCTATAGGAAAACAAAACGCCAGCGGAGTTTTCGTAGCTGCCGCTCGTCTTTTCGCGTTTGTATGCCAGCTCCACATACAGGCTGTCAAAAAAAGTCTTGCCCACAGACGCGGTGGCAAAGCGGTTGCTGCCATTGGCAATTTCGGATGTGTCGCTGCTGTTGCCGATGTCCTGCACGCCGCCGCCAAGTGTGGCGACCCAGTCGGCGCCGAAATAATATGCGGCGTTCGCCATCAAGGTTTCCTGATCAAAGGTCACGCCGTCGTCTTGCGAGTTGTCCAGGCTGACCAGTTCGGCGAACACTTCCAGCTCATTGCCGTTGGCAAGCTCGAACAGCTTGCTGGCGCCAGCGGCAAAGCCGGTTTCCGTTGCCTCTCCCGGAAGCCCGCCCTCTTGCGAGCGGTAAGTGATGTTGTAGCGGGAATCCTCGATGCCAAAGGCATCTTCGCCTTCCAGCCAGATGTTGTAGGAATTCAGGCCGCCAGTGTTGCTCAGCCCGCCGTCTGTACGGGACGCAAGCCGCTCACCGCGCAAAAAGCTCTTGGCGAGGAAACTGGTATCCAGCTGAAAGGCGCTGGCGCCTAGGATGTGTTCACCGCCCAAAGCATCCTCGAAGGAGTAGTAAACACCTGCTCCAAGCCGCTCAGTCAGTTCATAATCGTCGTGATAGCCCGCACCGTAGAGCTCTCCGGCCACGTCATCAAAACCTATTCCGAACACCGGGTTGAACTTGCCGCCGAAGACACCAACGCTGTCAATCTCTGCATTCAGGTACAATTCTTCAAAATAGAAATCGTAGTCGTTCGGAAATGTTCCCTCACCTTTCACCGATGTGCCAAGCAAGGTGCCAACCAGCAAGACGTTCTCGTTCAAATAAAACTCGAGATCCAGCGTAGCTGTGTATTCGTCTTCCTGATCGTCCGGATCATCACTGTCGTTGTGGAGATATTCCAATGTCAGTTCAGCCAGAAAGGGCGCGGCTGGATCATAGCTTTCGTCTTCTGGCCCGTCTGCTCCATCCAGAAGAACCAGACGGTTTTCTTCGGCCCAGCCACCCGCAGGCACCGCAAGCGCCAAGGCGCACGCCGCGCATGTCACAACAATGGATTTCATTTCCTTGCGGTCCTCCTGAGGTCCTGCCCGGTCCGTGCTCAAGATACTGCCTACAGCAGGGCATCCCTGCCGGTCGAACATGACGCACTCAATTGCCGTCTGCAACACGGCGGGCAAGCAATGCCCGGTTGAATCATTCGGCACAAAGCGGCTGCTGGCAAGCGTTTACTCGCACCTCTGCGTCGCGGTGGCCGAAGTTCAGTGCGCTTTCTGCTTCGGTATGCGGCGGCGGGCAGGCCGGGTTGCCGCACCACACATCGCCTGCACAGACTTCTTCACCTTTCATAAGGAAGGCGTTGGCTCCCAAGACCGCCTTGTCACCAACGCTGGCACCGTAATGGACAAAGCCGCCAACGCTTACCGTGGCCCCGCTGCCCACTGAGATGCGGTCCGATTTGAACACGCCTTCCTCCAGGGAGTGGCACTGCAGCGTCGCCCTGTAGTTGAAAGTTGCGTTGTCACCGATGCTGATCAGGGTGCGTTCCACGAACTGGGCACCATCATCAAACATTTTGCGCCCGATCCGCATGCCCAGAAGACGGCCGATAATCCCGCGCATAGGTGTTCCCGCGAACAGGTTGATGACAGGATGGTCAGTCATTTTCCAATGCCGTTCGTGCGACCAGAAGTAGTCATCAAGCACAATTGCCTGGCGCGGTTTCAGCCTGCCGAAGGAGAGGCTGGCCCGTTCACAAAAGACAAAATAGCCGATTGTGAAGAAACTCATGCCGATCGCCACGACTGCTAAGGCCGGAAAACCAACCACCAGATAGCTCTGCCAGGCGATTTGAGCCGAGAACAGCATGATACAGACAAGCACAAGCATAGCTGCCTGATAGATCAGCGCCGTATTCAGATTGTGGATGTTTTTCTCCCTCAGCCGGCCGGCGCGGGCAGCTGCTTCTAGTTTGCTCGCCATCTCTGTGTCACGCTGCACGGCCCTGGGAATCTCAAACGGGGGTGAACCCAATAGGCCTGTATTCTCCAAAACCGGCCCGTCGACAGGTATCATCGTTTTGGTCCCGATCAGGCAGTTTTCACCCGTACGCCCGCCGGCAGGATAGTGGATGTTGTTGCCCAGATAGTTCTGCGCACCGATCTTCACGGGCAACACGCGGAAAGAGGATGCCGAATACTCAGTGTTGATCATGGACAGCCCATCGGAAACCATCGTGCCGGTGCCAATGTCGCAGAGAAACGGGTTGGTGTGGCGTTGGTTGACCCCGAAGTTGGAGCCGGTCTGTATCACCTTGTTCAGGCTAAAACCCACATACTGCAGATAGTAGACAATTGCCGAGCTGTCGCCGAAAATCAGATTGTAGAAGCGTGAATTCGACCAGCGGGCAACAAGGCCGTGCATGAAGTAGTGAAAACCATACAGCGTGTAGACCCGGCCAGGTTCCACGAATTTATGTGCAATGCGCGGCATGATACCGATGAACAGCAACCCGGCAGGAAAGGCCACGAGGTAAAGAACAAGCGTGACTTGCACGGCGAGGATTGCCATTTCCCGCAAGTCAGTGATCGCGGCGATTTCATTCACATAGCCGCCCAGAATGACCGCGCCCAAGACGCTGGACATCAGCCCCAACATCAGAAAGCCGAAGGCCAGTCCGCCAAGCGTATAGGCCCACCGGCGCAGTTCGCTGCAGCGGCGCGGTTCGATCCTGCAATAGTCGTCCTTTGTTTCGACAGCAGGGGTGCCGTGATAGCGTTTGCCGGACAGTGCAACTTGATCCCTTTCCAGGCTCGACGCGTGGCCAAGCTGGGTTCCGTCTTCCATTGACGAGCCGATTTCAAGAATGCTGGCCTCGCCGATGAACACATCATCTCCGATGGTGACTGGCCCGGTCTCGATGAAGCCGGCTTCGGCCTGGTAACCAAGTGCAACCGTTTCGCGGCGCAGGATTGTGTTGCTGCCGATTGACAGCAGATCGGTACAGACCGGCGTGGCGGAGTGGATAACAGTGCCGCGTCCGATCCTGGCACCAAGGGCGCGCAAGTAGACATTGTAGACCGGCGTGCCGGCGAGCAGGGCCGGCGGAGCGCTGCGCACCAGTCCCTTGACCAGCCAGAACCGGAAATACGCCATGCTCCAAATCGGAAAACGCCCAGACTTCCAACGGCCGATCAGCGTCCATTTCGCGGCAATCGGAATCAGGCTGAACAGCACAAACAGACCAAAACCGGCGAGCATCATGCGCCCGCCCGCCTCTATGGCGGTGGGGCTGCCCGACAGCGCCCATTCAATGGATTTGACAATCAGCCACAAGCCCGCCAGGCCATAGGCCATCATCCAGGCGGCTTGCGCAGCTCCGCAAAGAAGGTACGCGCGGTCGCTTGCGATGTGTGCGGGTTTGGGCGCCTGCGGCGGTTTGCGGACCTGCGGGGCAGGTGCTGCGGCCTTTGCAAAATCGCCCAGCTTACGGATCGTCGGGTTAAGGTAGATATCGCGCATCGAGATGCTCGGCAGCTCGGGGCATTTGCGCAGCACTGCGCAATAGCGCGCCATCAGCAGGGAATGGGCTCCAAGATCATCAAAGAAATGGTCGTCCGCCGAAATCTGTTCAACATTCAGTATCGGGTAAAGCTGCCCGGCGAGCAATTCCTCCACTTCGCCCTGCAGGGCAACCGCATTCTTGCTGCTGACAATGAAGCGCGGCCCGGCCGGGGCCGGCAGCTGCTTCCGGTCCGCCTTGTTGTTGACGGTCATTGGAATGTGTTTCAGCTCCTCCAGATATGAAGGGATCATATAGGCCGGCAGCCGCTCCTTCAGCTTCCGGGCGACAGTTTCCCTGTCCAGCGCTGCAACACCTTGATTGAGTGCGTAATAGGCAACCAGCTCCCGCGTGCCGGGTTCGGTTTCCCAGGTGTCGACGACGGCTTGAGAGATTTCAGGAAGTTCAAGCAGCACCGACTCGATTTCCGTCAGCTCGATACGGTACCCCCGCAGTTTGACCTGGGTGTCTATCCGGCCGTGGAATTCGATTTCGCCATCGGCGTTGATACGGCCCAGATCGCCAGTGCGGTAAAGTCGGCGGGAGGGATTGTTGGGGCCGTTCAGGCAATCGGGAACAAATTTCCTGGCTGTCAGATTAGGACGGTTGAGATAGCCGGCGGCCAAGCCAACGCCTGCGACGGCTATTTCCCCCAGCTCGCCATCTGCCAGCTCGGTGTCCTCGTCCGGGTCGAGGATGGCAATCGAATAACTGGGCAGCGGGCCGCCGATGGTGACCGGCTTGTCCGGGTGCAGTTCAGTTATGGTGCATGTAACGGTCGCTTCCGTTGGGCCATAGGCATTCAGGATCGTGCGGCCATCCCGGTGCCAGCGCGAGATCAGGCCTTGCGGACATGCCTCTCCCGAAACAAGCAGCAGCCGCAGGTCTGGCAATTCTTCTTCCAATGTCGCCAGCAGCGTCGGCACGCAGCACATCGCAGTGACCTGGCGCCGGCGTAGAAAATCTGCCAGTTCTTCTCCGACGAGACTCACTCCCTGCTTGGTGGGAACAAGTGCCGCCCCGGCCAATAGCGGCACCCAAAGCTCTTCGACGGAAAAGTCGAACGCAATCGTCATGCCCTGATACACCCGGTCGTCGGGCCGGTAGCCATAGGTCTCGGCTGCGACCCGCACAAAATTGCAGATACTCGCCTGTTCAATCACGACGCCCTTCGGCTTCCCTGTCGTGCCTGACGTGTAGATGAGATAGGCAACCTCGTCGCCTTTGCCTGTCAGTTCAGCGGGGCTCAGCCGGGCAGTGCTGCAGGCTTCGATTTGCGGCGCAGCGAAGTCCAGAAAATGTGCGGGAAGATCAATTCCGCTAAAGCAGCCGGCATACCGCTCAAGCGAAAGAACGGCGTCGACGCCCGCGTCTTCCAGAATGAAGGCTATGCGCTCGCGGGGGAAACCTTCATCCAGCGGCACATATGCGGCATGTATCTTCTGCACCGCCAGAAGGGCGGTATAGGATGCCGCGGATTTGTCGAACATCAGGCCAATGCGGTTGCCCGGTCCCAGCCCGTTTGACAGCAGGTAGCGGGCCAGCTGGTTGGCATGGTTGTCCAAATCCCGGAAGGTCAGCGTTGCGTCCCTGGAAATGACTGCAAGGTGGTCACTGTCGCCGGCGGCCTCGAATTCATCGCAGCGTCTTTCGAACAGGTGGTGCAGCCGTTCACCGGGCTGCCAGCGGACAGAGTTCACTGCTGAATGACACGTAAGCACTTTTGAGCTCCATTGGCCGGAACGCCGTGCAGCGCGGGCTGTTCAGGCGTCGTTGCGTGGTGGTGCTGTGCTCTGTGCTTTCCGTCGCCCTGGCGGGGATTGCGTGGATGGATGCGGCTGCAGGCTCGCAAATGCGGTGCCCGCAGTCCGGTTGGGAAGGAAAACTGTGCCCCCCTTCCCAACCTTTCCGGCTCAAGGGTCGCAGAACGGCAGACTTTGAGCCGGAATTCTCATGCAAACGTCCCTCAACAGCGCTGTCCAGCGGTTAGGAAAGCTGATGCACAGTTGCCGGGTCAGGACTTCGCGATGCGGATTTTCGGGCCGGATCTGCCTCGCGCACCCAGAATATCAGCGGTGGCGCGCTCCAGGATGTCCAGTCCCTCGGCCAGTTCCCCGTCGGTGATCGTCAGAGGCGACATGCATTTGACGACTTCGTCATCCGGTCCGCAGCGCTCGCAGATCAGCCCAAGGGCGAAGCAGCGGTCGCGCACCTGACCGGCCTTGCCTGCGTTCGCAAAGCTGATGCCCCGCATGAACCCGCGCCCCTTGACCCTCTCCAGATGCCCGGGGAACCGGGCGACGATGCCCTGCAGGCGTCCCTCGAGATATTCAGCCTTCCGCATGACATCCCGGGAGAAGTCCTTTGTCCGCCAATAGTGGCGCAGCGTTGCAGCGGCGGTCACGAAGGCATGGTTATTGCCGCGGAAGGTTCCGTTGTGCTCACCGGGCTCCCATTGATCCAGTTCCCGTTTCAGCAGGACTATCGCCAGCGGCAGCCCATAGCCGGAGAGGGATTTCGACAGCGTGACGATATCCGGAACAATGCCCGCCGCCTCAAAGCTGAAGAACGTGCCGGTGCGTCCGCAGCCGGCCTGAATGTCGTCGACAATAAGCAGGATCTCCAGGCGGTTGCACAGCGCCTCAAGCTTGCGCAGCCACTCCCGGCTTGCGGGGTTGAGGCCGCCTTCCCCTTGAACGGTTTCAACAAGCACCGCCGCTGGCAGGTCGATGCCGCTGGAGTTGTCGCAAAGCATCCGGTCCAGAATGGCGATCGTATCCACGCCGTCCCCGAGATAGCCGTCGAATGGCATGCAAACCGCCCCCTGCAGCGGCACGCCGGCCGCCTTGCGCAGGGTCTGATTGCCGGTCATGGAAAGCGAGCCAAGCGAAACACCGTGGAAGCTGTTGGTAAAGTGCACAACAGTGGTCCGGCCGGTCACTTTTCTGGCAAGTTTCAACGCCGCTTCCACCGCGTTTGTGCCGGTCGGCCCGGTGAACTGAGCAACATAATCCAGCCCGCGGGGCCGCAAGATAGTGTCCGCAAGTTCCGCCAGAAAGAACGCCTTGGCCTCTGTGTGCAGGTCAAGGCTGTGAACGATGCCATCCGAATTCACATATTCGGTCAGTGCCGTTTTCAGAACGGGGTTGTTGTGCCCGTAATTCAGTGATCCTGCACCTGATAGAAAATCGAGATAGCGGTCTCCCGCCTCGCTCCAGATTTCACAGCCGACGGCTTTTGCAAAAACTGCAGGCATTGACCTGGCATAGGATTGCACATTGGATTCATATCTCGCAAATAGTCCGGTTTCGGAAAATTGGACATTTTCCGATCCGAATTGCTGCACGTGTTCCATGGTATTCTCCATATCTAACGCAGCACACCCCAGACACAGGTCTGGCCGGGGAAATTAACTGTATTTGAAGTTGTGTGGCAGCCCGGTTCGGGGCCGTGCAGGAGGGGCGCCTATTCTGAGGACCCAATCAGCACGTACACAAGGGGCGCCCTGCAGCCGGCAAGTTCCTGGCGGATAAACCGCGTGGCAGACACGCGGTCCTGAAACACTCCGCCGCAAGCAAACTTGGCATCCAGAACTTGCCACAAGCCGGTTTTCGTCTTTGCAAGCTGGAATTTCAGGTCTGCCTTCGGAGAATTGCCCACATGCCCGGTGGCGGCGTCCTTGCGGATGGCCGCACGCTCTCCACGAGAGGAAAGCAGGCTTTTAGGTGCAGAACGGACGCTTGCGCTGCTTTGTGTTTCGCAGCGCAATTCTGGCCTAACAATCATTTGATACCCCCCCTAGTAAATAAACCCCCTAGTTTTGCTCCATTAGCAAATGAGAAGAATAGCAAATTGCTATTCAACGCTCTCCGTGATCCCGGATGAACGCATCAAGTCCACGGTTTACCATGTTAGGATAATTTAACCACTCACTGTTGCATGGCAGTATCAGCTTATGTCATTTTTACGAAATTTTCAAGAAATTATTTGAAATGCGGACCCGCCATACTAGCGCGGATCGGGTATCATTTTGAATTTCCCAGCATCAATTGGAGTCTAGCTCCAGTTCACTTTTTCGAGTGCCAGGTTACACTTTGGCCATTGAAGCTGGCGACCAGTGCTCAGCAAAAACTGCAGCTCGGCGCGAGGGCCGGGAGCACGTTCCGCATCTGAGGCCTGGCGATCGAAGCCAGCATTTTGTAGAAACGCCTTGGGTATACAGTGCCGGCAAGCCGCCCGCATCTGCGCAGGCAATTGAAGTCTTTTCCCGCCGCAGCGAAATACAGAGCAGTTTTGCCGCAGGTATTTTCATCCGCCTGTGCAGACCGCAACCTGGTTGCTTCGGAATAACTGATATCCGGGAAAATGGTGCCCCCACACGGACTCGAACCGCGGACCTACTGATTACAAATCAGTTGCTCTACCAGCTGAGCTATAGGGGCGCTGAGCTGTGAAACCGCGCTTAGCATCGTTCGCGGGTCGGTCGCAAGAGGTCTTTTTCAACAAGCGGACAGGGCTGTTCTTATGTAGGGGAAACCTGATGAATATCCGTTGCAGACCGGGCAGGTGCCTGGCCTCTGGTTTGACCTGGCGGCCGCGCCGCAGTAGGTCTGGACACAGGCAACAGGCAAACACGGGTCCGCTCATGCAGGTCATCATTCACTGCGGCGCGCATGCCACTGAGGAGGACCTGCTGCTGAAGGCGCTGTTGAAGAACACAGGCGCGCTGTCACGGCAAGGCGTCGTTGTACCCGGTCCCGGAAAATACCGCAGTTTGCTGAAGGATTGCCTGGCCGCCATGAAAAGCGGCACCGCCGCAGCAGAGGCGCCGGATGTGCTGTGGGATGCCATTCTGGATGACAGCCCGGCCAGCCGGGTGGTGTTTTCAAACCCGCATTTCTTCGGCTCGCCGCGGCATGCGCTGCGGGGCAGCAGTTTTTATCCGGACGCAGAGCAGCGGCTGCAGGGGCTGCAGCAGCTGTTTCCCTATGATCAGCTGGAAATCTTCATGGCGCTGCGCAACCCGGCGGCCTTTCTGCCTGCGCTGTTTGCAAAATCCGCCCGCGGCACCGTGCGCGAAGCTCTCCAGGGATGCGATCCGTTGCAGCTGCGCTGGTCCGGCCTGCTGCAGCGGATGCGGCAGGCGGTGCCGCAGATGCCAATCACGGTCTGGTGCTACGAGGATTTGCCACTGATCTGGGGCCAGGTTTTGCGTGACCTCGCGGGGCTGGAAATGTCAGCGCCGGTCAAGGGCGGGTTCGACCTGCTGGCGTCGCTCATGCAGCCCGCAGGGGTTGAGCGGTTGCGCGCCTATCTGGACGCACACCCGGATATGACAGAGATCCACAAACGCCGGGTCTGTGCAGCCTTTCTCGAAAAATTCGCACGGGAGGACGCGCTCGAGGAGGAGCTGGATTTCCCCGGCTGGACTGCAGGGCTGGTCGCGGAAATGAGTGAGGCCTATGAGGAGGATCTCTATTCCATCCAGCGTCTGCCCGGCGTGTCTCTCATTTCCCCGTAACAGCCCGTTTGCCGCGCGGATTGCAGGCCGCAGCTGCTCTGTATTACTGCACCGGCTGGCCGTTGCGGCCGAAGGTCAGGCTTTCGGAGGTCAGGTCATCATAGGTCACCTCAACCGCGATCTGCTGGATCGAGCCCAGCGGGTAGCTGCGGTAGGGCAGGCCGTCTTCTTCCTTGATCATGTTGGGAAAGCCTTCGTCCAGATGGCAGTCCGGCAGCGGCCAGATTTCCGGCGCCTGGCCGTTCACCCCCAGCTTGATCTGCGCCAGGCCACAGCGCCAGGACCACAGGTGGGTCACATAGAGCAGATCCTGCCCATCAAACTCGCGCACATGGATCCAGTTGGCCTGCGTCGCCGCCAGGATCGGCTTGACCTCAAGCGCGGTCGTAAAGCTGCCAGTCGCCTCTTGCGGTTCCGCGGTCAGGGCGGTCTGCACCGCTTCCGCGGCGGGTGCCGCTGCGGCAGCTGCCGGCGCGCCGCTGTCCACCCCGGGTCGGGCCGAGGCAGCAATGATGGCCAGGATTACGTCAAACATCGTCTCTCTCCACTCTCGGGCGCCTTTTGCGTCACAAGGCGCCCTGAAATTCCTAAGGCCGGTTGCGCGGCTTCCTGCCGGCTTATAGCTAGCTTAGCAGGCAATTCTCTTTGCTGCCTTAACGCGCAGTCCTAACCGCCCGGCAGAGACGGAAAACGGGGAAAACAATGGCAAATGCCCCCTTCAATGTGATGATCGTCGGCCAAGCGGGCCGGCTGCAGTATGAGGCGCTGCTGTTTGCTGCCTCGCTGCGCCACTGTTCTCCGGGATTTTCCGGCCGCCTGTTCGTGGCCGTGCCGCAGCCGGGGCCGCTGTGGGACAAAGATCCCGGCATCCGCAATCAGGATGTCCTGCAGGCACTTGCGGATCTGGGCGCAGAGATCCTGCCGTTCGAAAGCAAGCTGTTCGGCGCGGCCTACCCCTATGGCAACAAGATCGAGGCGCTGCAGGCGCTGCCCGAGGGGGAGCCGTTTGTGTTCTTTGACACCGACACGCTGATCACCGGCGAGCTGGCAGAGGTGCCGTTTGACTTCTCCCGCCCCAGCGCCTCGCTGCGGGTTGAGGGCACCTGGCCGAAGCCGACGCTGTACGGTCCGGGCTACGCGGGCATCTGGCAGGCGCTCTATGACCGCTTCGGCCTTGATTTTCTATCCAGCCTCGATCTCAGCCAGCCGGATGAATACTGGAAGCGTTACCTCTATTTCAACGCGGGCTTTTTCTATGGCGCCTGCCCGCGGGCCTTTGGCAAACGCTTTCTGGTTTATGCGCAATCTGTTCGGAACGACCCGCCGCAGGAACTGGCGGGCCAAAGCCTGGACCCCTGGCTGGACCAGATCGTGCTGCCGCTGGTGATCCATTCTTTTGGCGGCGGGCGCGACGCGCTGCCCGCAGGCTATCTCGACGGGGGGGTGAGCTGCCATTACCGGCTGTTCCCGCTGCTTTACGCGCGAGAAAGCGACCGCGTGGTGGAAGTGCTGCAGGAGGTTGCCGCACCGAACAAGATCAAAAAGGTGCTGAAAGGCTACGAGCCGATCAAGCGCATGGTCTATCAGGGCCGCGGCGAGAAGGTGCGGGCGCTGTTTGACCGCAAAAACCTGCCGCGGCGCGAGCAGGCGATCCGCAACCGGATCAAGTCCGAAGGCTTCTGGATGCGCTGAGGCGCGTCAGCCCTGAAGCGCCCGCTCGATGCTGCGGGCAAACTGCAGCAGCCGCGCATCCGACCCTTTCGGCCCGGTGATATGCAGCCCAACAGGCATCCCGTCAGCGGAATTGCCAAAGGGGATGGAGGCAGAGGGCAGCTCCATCGGCGGTGTCAGCGTCACCGTGCGCCAGTCCTCGGTGATCTCCCCGTCGCGCAGGTCAGCGGAAAACGGCATCCCCGTCGCAGTGGGCCAGAGGGCAAAGTCGTAACGCTGGAAGAAGGCGCAGACATCTGCCCAGACCTTGGCGCGGGTAGTCTGATAGGCGATCAGCTCCGCTAGGCTGCGCCCCTCGGCCTGGGCGCAAGCGGTGCGGTAGCTTTCGCCCGCCAGCGCCATATCCGGCTGCAATGCAGACCGGAGCTGCAGCGCGCATTGGCCCCGGATGATGTCCTGATGCGCCAGCAGCGGCTCCAGCGGCGGCGTGTCTTCCGCGACCTGCCAGCCCAGCTCGCGGCACAGCGCCTCCACCGGGGCAATCGCCGCCTGCACGGATGGCTCCACGCTGGAGCCAAACGGGGACAGTGACAGCGCCACCCGGCCAGAGCGCGGTGCAGGGGCCTCTTCCAGCTCCGCCAGCCGCGGCAGCGCCTGCCAGTACCCCAGCGGCTGGCAGGCCGCATTGCCCTGCATCACCTCCAGCATCAGCACCAGGTCCCGCACAGTCCGTGCCATCGGCCCCGGCACCGACAGCCCGTCAAAAGGCGCCGGGTTCGGATCATAGGGGATCAGGCCGGAGGAGGGGCGCATCCCTACGACGCCGCACCAGGCGGCGGGCGTGCGGGTGCTGCCGCCCAGGTCGGAGCCGTCGGCCAGCGCCGCCATGTTTGCCGCCAGTACCGCTGCCGCGCCGCCGGAGCTTCCCGCAACGGATTTTTGCGGGTTCAGTGGATTGCGGGTGGTGCCGGAGACCAGGTTGGCGGTTTGGCCCGACAGGGTGAACTCCGGCGTATTGGTCTTGCCGGTGATCACCGCACCGGCTGCGCGCAGCCGGGCCACATGCAGCGCGTCGTAATCCGGCACAAAGGTCTCAAAACTCTTGGACCCCCAGGTGGTGCGCAGCCCCTTGGTTTCAAAGCAATCCTTGATGGCAACGGGCAGACCGTGCAGCGGGCCGGCAAAATCCCCGCGTGTCGCCATTGCATCCAGCTCCGCCGCCCGCGCCTCTGCTGCCTCCCAGTCCAGGGTGATGAAAGCGTTGACCGTGGGTTCCTGTACTTCGGTCCGCGCTTGGTGGGCCTCCAGCACTTCGCGGGCACTCAGCTCCCGCGCCCGCAGTTTGGCAGCCATTGTTTCGGCGCTAAGCGCGGTTATTTCGGCCATGCGGCAAGTCTCCCTGTTAAGATGGCAGCGGTGCTGCCGCGACCCTAGGGAGACTGAACGCTTCGCTCCGTCCTGAAACCGGCCTGAAAGCGGCCTGCCAGCGACCTTGCCGCGGTCAGCGGCGCAGCCAGCGGTGGACAGAGAGCTTGGCTTGACCGCAAGCGCTGTCCAAATCAGCGCCCCGCGCCAGATGGCAGGCAATTGCGGTGGCGAGGCTGCATCCGGTGCCGCGTTTCGCAACAGGCAGCCGCTGCGCCGTGTGCCGCCTGACTGACCTTTGCGGCGTGAACAACAGGTCGGTGCTCTTGGTGCCGGTGCCGTGCCCGCCCTTGACCAGCACCGCCTGCGCGCCTTGGCTCAGCAGGGCTGCTGCTTGTGTCTCAAGCGGACCACCTATTCCGGCGAGCACCTCAAGTTCAGCCAGGTTCGGCGTAACCAGCGCGGCACGGCGCAGCAGGACACCAAAGCCGTCCGCGTCCATCAATGTGCCGCCGGAACTCGCTTTCAGGACCGGGTCCAGGATAATGGGCAGCCCGGCTGGCAAGGCGGCCGCCACAGCCTCCGCGACTGCGGCGGAACCGAGCATGCCGATCTTCACAGCACCCGGCGCCGGGGATGTTGCCAGCGCCGCGCGGATCTGATCCGCCACCCCCTCGGGCGGGCAGGGGTGAACACCCAGAACTGCCTCGTCTGTTTGCACCGTGACGGCTGTCACCACCGGGCGGACAGTCACGCCCAGCTCTGCGGCCATCGCCGTATCCCGTGTCAGCCCCGCACCGCCGCTGCTGTCGGTGCCGCCAATGGTCAGGATCACCGTCATGCGCTGTCCCCCGCGGCGAGCAGGGCCAGATCGCTGTACCCCGCCTGTCGCAGATCCTGTGCCGCACCCCAGGCCCGCAACCCGCTGCGGCAGCACAGCACGATCCGGCTCTCCCTTGGCAGCCCCGCTGCTGTTAGCTCCGCACGCGCGATCCGGCGGGCCTGCGGAGCCAGCAACTTGGGCGCCTCAGCGGTGTCCCGCAGTTCAACCACCGTATCGTCAGGCGAGATATGAGCCGCTGCAATGAAGGGCAGGGCCTCCCCCGGCTCTTCGGCTTCGTCAAAGCGGAAAGTGCTGACCTGCATTTCTCCCATCCGGAAAACAAACAGCTGCCCCAGCGGCGAGGGCTGATGACCCAGCAGCGCCTTCAGCACCAGTTGCGCCTGCAGGGCGCCGATCATGCCCACCACCGGCCCCATCACACCGGCGGTTGCGCAGGTCGCGGCCTGTGCAGGCAAGTCCGGGAAAATGGCACGCAGCGACGGTGCGCCGCCGCAGAAGCCCCCGGCATAGCCCGACTGCCCCAGTGCAGAGGCCGAAACCAGCATCTTGCCCTGCCGCAGGCATTCATCCGACAGAATATAAGACACCGCAAAACTGTCCGCCGCATCCACCACCAGATCGACGCCAGCCACCATCTGCTCCGCGTTGGCTGCATCAAGATACCGGGCCTGCGCTGTAAACTGCAAACCCGGATTGGCGGCTAGCAAGTGCTGCCGGGCCGCCTCCACCTTGGGCAAACCGATGTCCGCCATGGAATAGAGCACCTGCCGGTGCAGGTTGCTTTCCTCTACCATGTCGCCATCCATCACCGTGATCCGCCCGACACCCGCGCCGCTCAGGTATTGCAGCACCGGACAGCCAAGCCCCCCGGCGCCAACCACCAGCACATGGGCGCGGGCGAGGCGTGCCTGCCCCTCTGCACCCACCTCCGGCAGGACCATCTGACGCGCATAGCGGCTCATGCGTCCTCCCGGATCCGGCAAGCCTGCACCCATTCGCGGGTGCGGGCCTCAGGATCGTCTGCCAGCTGGATGTCCGTCACCACCGCCGCGCTGTCGGCGCCCGCTGCAAAAACCCCCGGCAGCCGCTCCGGGGTCAGCCCGCCGATGGCAACCAGCGGCACATCGCCTGTCATCTGCTTCCAGCGCGTGACCCGCTCCAGCCCCTGCGGCCCCCATTTCATCTTCTTCAGGAGTGTCGGATAGACCGGCCCCAGCGCCACATACGCGGGCCCAAGGGACAGGGCACGGTCCAGTTCCGCCTCGTCATGGGTCGACAGGCCGAAGCGGACCCCTTTGCGGCGCAGCGCGGCAAAGTCGGCACTGTCCATGTCCTCCTGTCCCAGGTGCACAAAGTTGCAGTTCAGATCCAGCGCCGCCTGCCAGTAGTCATTGACCACCAGCTGGGCATCATGCACCGCGCAGAAGTCGCGTGCCCGGGCGATCTGGCGGCGCACCTCAGCCTCCGGCTGGTCCTTGATCCGCAGCTGCACCAGCTTGGCCCCATGCGGCACCAGCAGCTCCAGCCGTCCCACATGGCCTGTGATCAGATAAAACCGTTCCATCATGCAAACTCCGCCATTCCCAGAACCGGGGTTGAGGGCACCGCCATATCGCGCCGCTCCATTGGATCGGCTGCAAACCCCGCACGGCCCGCCTCAACCGCCAGCGCCATTGCACGGGCCATGCCCGCAGGGTCGCCGGCCTTGGCGACCGCAGTGTTCAACAGCACCGCATCCATGCCCAGCTCCGTCGCCTGGGCCGCGTCCGAGGGCCGCCCGATCCCGGCATCAACAACCATCGGCACCCCCGGAAAATGCGCTCGCATCGCCCGCAAGGCGTCCGGGTTGCGCAACCCCTGGCCGGAGCCGATCGGCGCGCCCCAGGGCATCAGCACTTCGCAGCCCGCCTCCAAGAGTTTCTCACCCACCACCAGATCATCGGTGGTGTAGGGGAAGACCTGGAAGCCTTCGCTGCTCAGGATACGCGCGGCCTCTACCAGACCAAACACATCCGGCTGCAGCGTGTCGGAGTGTCCGATCACCTCCAGTTTGATCCAGGGCGTATCAAACAGCTCCCGCGCCATACGGGCCGTTGTCACTGCCTCCTGCACTGAATGGCAGCCCGCGGTGTTCGGCAGGATGCGGCAGCCGGTCTTCTGCAGCTCCTGCCAAAAGGCGGTGCCGGACCCATCGGCGGTTTCGCGGCGCAAGGACACGGTGATGATCTCCGTGCCGCTGGCTTTCACCGCCTCCGCCAGCACCGCAGGCGACGGGTATTGCGCGGTGCCCAACAGCAGCCGCGAGGTGATCTCTGTTCCGTAGAATTCCATCTCAGCCTCCCTGCATCGGGGCCAGGACTTCCAACTGGTCGCCCTCCGCCAGTTGCACCTCTGCCCGCTGGCCGCGGGCAACAAATGTGCCGTTCAGAGCGGTCGCAACAGAGGAACAGGCAAAGCCGAGTTCCCGCAGGGCAGATTGCAGGTCACTTGCCGAAACCTCATGCGGTTTGGCGTTCACGATGATCTTCATCTGATGTCTCCGGTAGCAGGTGTTCCGCGGCCTGCTGCGCCATCGCGGGCGCCAGCAAAAAGCCATGGCGGTACAACCCGTTAAGGTAAAGCGTGCCGTCTTGTTCAGTGAGCCGCGGCAGGTTTTCGGGGAAGGCCGGGCGCAGGCCCGCGCCGGTTTCCACGACGCCGGCCTCGGCAAAGCCCGGGTGCAGGGCAAAGGCCGCGCTCAAAAGCTCGCTCAGCGAGCGCAGCGTGACGGCACGGTCGGAACTGCTCTCGATCATGGTGCCGCCGATCATGAAATGCCCATCGCCGCGGGGCACCAGGTACAGCGGCATTCGCGGGTGCAGCAGGCGCAATGTGCGGCTGATCTCCACCTCCGGGCAGTGCAGGATCGCCATCTCGCCGCGCACCGGGCGCAAGGCGGGCAGCGGTGCCGCCATCCCGGTGCAATCCAGCGTGACGCAGGCCGGGGCAGGGGCACCGTAACGGATCTCCACTCCCAGTTCCTGCACCTTGGCGCTCAGATCGCGCAGGGCGCGGCGCGGATCCAGATGCGCTTCCTTCTCAAAGAACAGCCCTTGCGCAAACCGCCCGGCCAGCGCTGGCTCCAGCGCGCCGATCTCTGCCCCGTCCACCCCCCGGTTTCCGCTGGTGCGGCGGGCAAAACGGGTGAGCTCCGCCCGGTCGCGGGCAGGCGCCACCACCAGCGTGCCGCGCCTGTGCACGGTCGTGACCTTGGCCCACCAGCCGAAGGCGCGGCTGCCGAGGGTGATCACCTCTGCTTCGGCGCTTTCGCGTTCGCACCAGGGTGCCAGCATGCCGCCCGCAAAGCGCGCGACACTGCCAGCCCCGGGCGTCTCGCCCCGCTCATAGACGGTGACCGCGGCCCCGCGCTGCGCCAGTTCATAGGCGCAGGCGAGGCCGGCCAGGCCCGCGCCTGCGATGGTGATCATTCCGCCGGTTCCGCTGCTTCAGCGGCAGGCACATAGAGCTCGCCGCCCTCGCGGAACTTGGCGGCCATCGCCTCCATGCCCTCTTTCTGCGCTTCCGAGCGGATGTCGTGGCTGATCCGCATCGAACAGAATTTCGGCCCGCACATGGAGCAGAAATGGGCAACCTTGTGGGCCTGTTTCGGCAGGGTCTGGTCGTGGAATTCGCGTGCGGTGTCCGGGTCCAGCGACAGGTTGAACTGGTCCTCCCAGCGGAACTCGAACCGCGCGCGGCTCAGCGCATCGTCGCGGCGCTGGGCGCCGGGCAAACCCTTGGCGAGGTCGGCAGCATGGGCTGCGATCTTGTAGGTGATGACCCCGGTCTTCACGTCGTCGCGGTCGGGCAGGCCCAGGTGTTCCTTCGGTGTCACGTAGCACAGCATCGCGCAACCGAACCAGCCGATCATCGCCGCCCCGATGCCGCTGGTGATGTGGTCATAGCCCGGCGCAATGTCGGTGGTCAGCGGCCCCAGCGTATAGAACGGCGCCTCGTGGCAGCACTCCAGCTGCTTGTCCATGTTCTCCTTGATCTTGTGCATGGCAACATGGCCCGGCCCCTCAATCATCACCTGGCAGTCCTTGGCCCAAGCGATCTTGGTCAGCTCACCCAGGGTTTCCAGCTCGGCAAACTGCGCCTCGTCATTGGCGTCCGCAATGGAGCCCGGCCGCAGCCCGTCGCCCAAAGAGAAGCTCACATCATACTGGCGGCAGATGTCGCAGATTTCCTCGAAATGCTCATAGAGGAAGCTCTCCTTGTGGTGATGCAGGCACCACTTCGCCATGATCGAGCCGCCGCGCGAGACAATCCCCGTCACCCGGTTCACCGTCATCGGCACCATATGCAGCCGCACGCCCGCATGGATGGTGAAGTAATCGACGCCCTGTTCCGCCTGTTCGATCAGCGTGTCGCGGAACACTTCCCAGGTCAGGTCCTCGGCGATGCCATTCACCTTCTCCAGCGCCTGGTAGATCGGAACCGTGCCGATCGGCACAGGGGAGTTGCGCACGATCCATTCGCGGGTGTTGTGGATGTTGCGGCCCGTGGACAGGTCCATCACCGTGTCGGCGCCCCAGCGGATCGCCCAGACCAGCTTGTCGACCTCTTCCTCCATTGAGGAGGTCACGGCAGAGGTGCCCATGTTGGCGTTGATCTTCACCTTGAAATTGCGGCCGATGATCATCGGCTCGATTTCCGGGTGGTTGATGTTTGCGGGGATGATGGCGCGACCGGCGGCGATTTCGGACCGCACGAATTCCGGCGTCACGTAGTCCGGGATGTTGGCGCCAAAGTCATTGCCGTCGCGGTTTGCGTGGCAGGGCGACAGCTCGCGCAGCTGGTTTTCGCGGATCGCCACGAACTCCATCTCCGGCGTGATGATGCCCGCACGCGCATAGGCCAGCTGGGTCGGCGCCTTGCCGTCCTTGCCGCGCAGCGGGGCGGGCTTCACCGGGAACTCCGGCGTCAAACGGTCGCCCTCGACAAACCCGTTGTCCTCCGGCTTCACGTCGCGGCCCTGGTAGCTCTCGACATCGCCGCGGGCCTCGATCCATTGGCGGCGCAGGGCGGGCAGGCCCTCACGGATGTCGGTCAGCACCTCCGGATCGGTATAGGGGCCGGAGCTGTCATAGACCGGCAACGGCGCCTCGCCCGCGGTGGGGTGGGTGGAGATCTCACGCATCGGCACGCGGACGTCCTCATGGACCTCGCCGCTGACGTAGATCTTGCGCGATGCGGGCAATGCGCCCGTGGTGATTTTCGGGTTGGGGACGTTCATCTGGTGTTCCTCCGGGCCTTCGGTTCAAAAACACCAATTGAGCCGGGACGGAGGAAAACGGGCAGGGGGGTGTACAGCCGGTGTACGGCCGGTGCACGCATGCTGCCTGTCCGAAACACCGCTTGCTGCCGGGGCGCCGTGCGATGCTTCTTGCTTCCTACGCCAGTATCAACTGGGTCAGGTTCAAAGGGTCGCGCCGCCGGTCCGGGATCCCCCGCACCATGACGCCTCTCAGTCCCTTGGGCGGGACTCCCCTGCGTGCCTATAGGGCTAGGGGAGGTGCGGGGTTTGCGTCAACCGGAATCTTTGTAGATTATTTTTTGGCATTAATATCAGTTCAGTATTGGCCTTATTGACACCGGGTTGGGGCAAATCGCTGCAGCGCAGCTTTGATGCTTGATCGAGGGCTGCAAAATTATCTATAAAACCGGAAACGCCATCCGCGCATGGCCAACAGGTATAGAGAACAGGAGACAGCATGCTGGACGCTGCACCCATCCGCACCGACTGGACCCGCGAGGAAGCGGAAGCGATTTATAACAAACCTTTCATGGACTTGCTGTTTCAGGCGCACACCGTGCACCGGCAGTATTTCGATCCCAACCAGGTGCAGAAATCCAAGCTGCTCAGCATCAAGACCGGCGGCTGCGCCGAGGATTGCGCCTATTGCTCTCAGTCGGCGCGCAACGGCGCGCAGCTCTCTGCCTCCAAGCTGATCGAGGTGCAGCGGGTGATCGCCGAGGCCAAGAAAGCCAAGGAAGGCGGCGCGACGCGCTATTGCATGGGGGCCGCCTGGCGTTCGCCCAAGGACCGCGACATGGCCGCGCTTGAGGCGATGGTGCAGGGCGTCAAGGACCTGGGCATGGAAACCTGCATGACCCTGGGCATGCTGGACGAGGAACAGGTGTTCCGCCTGCGCGATGCCGGTCTCGATTACTACAATCACAACATCGACACCTCGGAGCGCTACTACTCCGAAATCATCACCACCCGCACCTTTGCCGACCGTATCGACACCCTGAACCGGGTGCGTGAAGCGGGCATCAAGGTCTGCTCCGGCGGCATCGTTGGCATGGGGGAAAAGCAGCTGGACCGTATCGACATGATGCTGGCGCTGGCCACGCTGGAGGTGCACCCGGATTCGGTGCCGGTCAACATGCTGATCCCGATCGCCGACACGCCGCTGGCCAATGTCGAGAAGCTGGACCCGATCGAATTCGTCCGCTCGGTGGCGCTGGCCCGCATCCTGATGCCGAAGTCCCACGTGCGCCTGTCCGCGGGCCGCACCGATATGTCGGACGAGATGCAGGCGATGTGCTTCTTTGCCGGTGCCAACTCGATCTTTGTGGGCGACACGCTGCTGACCGCGGACAACCCCGAAGAGGACAAGGACCAGCAGCTGTTCGACCGTCTGGGCATCACCGCGATGGCGGCAGGCTGCGACGGCAGCCGCTGATGGCGGGCGCCTTTCCGCGGCATGAGAAATCGCTGGAAGCGCTGCGTACGCGCGGACGCTACCGGCAACTGATGCCGCGGGACGGGCATGACTTTGCCTCTAATGACTATCTTGGGCTGGCGGGCAGCCATGTTCTGCGCGCCGCCGCCGCAGACGCGCTGGCGCGCGGGGTGCCGGTGGGGGCAGGCGGCTCGCGCCTGCTGCGCGGCAACGATGCAGAACATCAGCTGCTGGAGGCTGAGGCGGCTGCGTTTTTCGGCACTGAGGCGGCGCTGTTCATGGGCGGCGGGTTCAATGCCAATCAGGCGATTTTCTCCACCCTGCCGCAGCAGGGCGATCTGGTGCTCTATGACACGCTGATCCACGCCAGCACCCATGACGGGATGCGGCTGGGCCGGGCAGAGACCCGCAGCTTTGCGCACAGCGATGCGGAGGACGCGGCACGGGTGCTGAAGGACTGGCGCTCGACAGGTGGCGAGGGCCAGGTCTGGATCGCGGTTGAGGCGGTCTATTCGATGGATGGCGACCTCGCGCCGCTGGACGCGCTGATGGCGCTGGCGGATGCAGAGGGCGCCGTGCTGGTGGTGGATGAGGCGCATTCCTCCGGCGTGTTCGGCGATCTGGGGCGCGGGCTGGCGCACGGCATCGCCAACCGTCCGAATGTCCTGTCCCTGCACACCTGCGGCAAGGCGCTGGGCGCCTCGGGCGCGCTGATCTGCGGTCAGAAGGTTTTGATCGAGACACTGATCAACAAGGCGCGCGGGTTCATCTTTGCCACCGCGCCGTCGCCGCTGAACGCGGCCCTGGTGCGCGCAGCTTTGCAGGAACTTCAGCAGAACCCGGGCCGCCGCGAACAGGCGTGGCAGGGAATTACCCATGCCCAAGATGAGGCCAAGCGCCTGTGCGGGCTGGATGGTTTCCAAAGCCAAATCCTGCCGGTGGTGATCGGTGACGACAAGAGCACCATGGCGCTGGCCGCGGCCATGCAGGCGCGCGGCTACGACATCCGCGGCATCCGCCCGCCGACAGTGCCGCGCGGCACCTCGCGGCTGCGGCTGTCGATCACACTGAATACGGGGGTAGAGGTCATCACCCGGATGTTCGAAGACCTCTCCCGGGAAATGGAGACAACCCCATGAGCGCGCTGATCGTCACCGGAACCGACACCGGCATCGGCAAGACCGTCTTCTCGGCCGGCCTGGTGCAGGCGCTGGGCGCCACCTATTGGAAGCCGGTGCAATCGGGGCTGGAAGAGGAGACCGACAGCCAAATCGTCTCCCGCCTGTCGGGCCGCCCGGCGCTGGCCGAAGGCTACCTTTTGCAACTGCCCGCTTCGCCGCACCTGTCAGCAGAGGCCGAAGGCGCGGAGGTCGACCCGGATTCGCTGTCTTTGCCTGAGGTTGATGGCGTGCTGGTGGCCGAAGGCGCAGGCGGGCTGATGGTGCCGCTGAACCGCAAGGTGCTGTATCTCGACCTGTTCGCCCGCTGGGGCGCCCCCGTGATCCTCTGCGCGCGGACGCAGCTGGGAACCATCAACCACACGCTGCTGTCACTCAAGGCACTGCGCGATGCAGGCTGTCCGGTGGTGGGCGTGGCCTTTATCGGTGATGCAGAGTCGGCGGTTGAGGAGACCATCTGCCAGTTCGGCCAAGTGGCGCATCTGGGCCGTCTGCCGGTGCTGGGCGAACTGACCTCTGACGCGCTGGCCGTGGCCTTTCAGGCCAGCATCCGGGTGGATCTGATCAAGGAGGCCTTGGCATGAGTGCCGCAGACCTCACCCAGCTGGAGTTTGATCAACAGCACCTCTGGCATCCCTACACCAATGTCGCCAAGCCCGGCCCGACCTTTGTGGTGAAGGAAAGCGAAGGCATGTACATCACCCTGGACGACGGCACCCGTCTGATAGATGCCATGTCGTCCTGGTGGTGCATGATGCACGGCCACAAGAACCCGGCGATTACCAAGGCAATCCACGACCAGCTCGACGCCCTGCCGCATGTGATGTTCGGCGGGCTGACCCATGACCCGGCCATCGACCTGGGCCGCAAGCTCTTGGAGATCACCCCCGAAAGCCTGACGCGCATCTTCTATTGCGACAGCGGGTCCGTCTCGGTCGAAGTGGCGATGAAGATGGCGGTGCAATACCAGCACGCCATCGGCCAGGCGGGGCGCAAGGAATTTGCCACCATCCGCTCCGGCTATCACGGCGACACTTGGAAGGCGATGAGCGTCTGCGACCCGGATACCGGCATGCACCACCTGTTCCAGGGCGCGCTGAGCGTGCAGCACTTCGTCTCCCGCCCGCCAGTCCGCATTCATGAGGATTGGATCGACGACCCGGCGCAGAACGGCCTGGGCGAGCTGCGGGCAGTGCTGGAGGCCAACGCCAAGAGGATCGCGGCCTTCATACTGGAGCCCGTGGTGCAGGGCACCGGCGGGATGTATTTCTATCACCCCGAATATCTCAATCAGGCGCGCGCGCTCTGTGATGAGCTGGGCATCCTCCTGATTTTCGACGAGATCGCCACCGGCTTTGGCCGCACAGGCGAGTTGTTTGCCACCAATTTCTGTTCGGTTGAGCCGGATATCATCTGCCTCGGCAAGGGGCTGACTGGCGGCCATATCTCCTTTGCCTGCACCATGACCAATGACCGGGTGGCAGAGGGCATCGGCGGCGGCAACCCGGGCCTGTTCATGCACGGGCCGACCTATATGGGCAACCCGCTGGCCTGTGCCGCTGCCAAGGCGTCGCTGGACCTGCTGACGGGGCAGGACTGGCGCGGCACGGTGGCGGCAATCGGCGAACAGATGCAGGCCGAACTGGCCCCGGCGCGGGATCTGCCGAATGTGGCCGATGTGCGGGTCCTGGGCGCCATTGGAGTCATTGAGATGAAGCATCGCGTCTCAGCCGACGAGGCGCATGCCCGGGCGCATGAAATGGGCGTGTTTCTGCGCCCCTTCGGCACCAACATCTACACAATGCCGCCCTTCATCACCTCGCCAGATCAGCTGAGCGAAATCACCGCAGGTATGCTGCGGCTGGCGCGGGAGCTGTAAGCCATGGAGTTCCGCTGGCTCAAACAGATCCAGGCAGCCGAGGCCATCGTGGTCTTCGGCGGCTGGGCTGTGGGGCCGGAGGTGTTCTGGCATCTGGATGGCCCCCAGGACATCCTGTTTGCAAGCGATTACACGGATTTGGATGCAGAGCTGCCGGACCTTTCCGGCTATGAGCGGGTCAGCCTGCTGGCCTGGTCGTTTGGCGTGGCTGCCTATGCGCATTGGCAGCAGGGGCGTCCGGACCCGTTCAGTCGCAAGACGGCAGTGAACGGCAGCCTGCAGCCGGTGAACCGCGGGGCGGGCATACCGCCGGCCGTGTTCCGCCGCACTGTGGAAACCCTGAGCCTTGACAGCTATCAGCAATTCCTAGGCCGGGTGTTTGGCGCCCGGCAGGACGCCGAAGCTCTGGATGTGGAAGCGCGCCGGGCAGAACTGCTGGCGGTGGAGCGCCGCGGGGACGCGCCTCAAATGCGCTTTGACAAGGTCTGGATTTGCTCCGGCGACAAGATTTTTCCGCCAGCCAATCTGGCGCGTGCCTGGGCGGGGCAGAACGTTGCGAACCTGGACGCGCCGCATGCGCCATTTGACCGGTTTGCGCAGTGGGAGGCGCTGTTCTGATGAAAGACATGCAGCCCCAGCATCCGGATCAGTCACGTGTGCGGAAAAGCTTCCGGCGCGGGCTGGAGAGTTATCACGACGCCGCATCGGTACAGGCGGAAACTGCCCGCCAATTGGCCCGGATGCTGCAGGATCAGGCGGGGGCGCGGCGCTTCGGCAGTGTTCTCGAGTTCGGCTGCGGAACCGGCCATTTGACGCGGCAGCTTATGCAGCGGTTCCGGGCGGACCGTTTGATCCTCAATGACCTTGTGCCGGAGGCGGGACAGGTGTTGCAGGCACTGGATGAGGAGACCCGGCTGAACGCCAGGTTCGAGGCCGGTCCGGTGGAGAGCTTGCCGCTGCCGTATCAGCTGGATTTGATCGCTTCTGCCTCGACCGTGCAGTGGATACCTGACTTGCCGGCGCTGCTTTCCCGGCTGGCAATGCAACTGAAACCCGGCGGCTGGCTGGCGCTATCGGGTTTCGGCCGCAGCCAGTTCCGCGAGCTGGCAGCGTTGGGGTCCGCCGCCGCTGCACCCAGTTACCTTGATGCGGATGAATGGTGCTCGGTGCTGCCGGATGGTTTGGAAATCCAGCAAATCGCCCAGCATCCCTCCGTTCTGGAGTTCGGCTCTGCGGTAGAGCTGCTGAAGCATCTGCGCCAGACCGGGGTGAACGGCAATGCTCAGCAGGGGTGGAGCCGCAGGAAACTGTGTTCGTTCGAGGATGACTACCGCGAGCGGTTTGGCCGGGGCTGCAAGCTGCCGCTGACCTATGATCCGGTGCTTCTGGTTGCCCGTCGTGCTGGCTGATCCGGGCGGATGCTTGAAGCAAGTTTTAGGCTTTTTCCTATTCAAAGGCGCAGCTGTTCCCGCAAGCCGTTAATCTTTGTCAACTCCCGCCTGATATGCCGGTCCGCGGAGCTGCGCTGAGGCGCGGCGCGTGGGACGACTGGCAGAACGGGAGTTACGCCAATGAAAATCAATGTGATTGCCGCAGCTTTTGCGGCACTGGCGGCTACGGGGGCCGCCGAAGCTGCAGATATGGGGGATATGGGAACTCCGATCCGGCTGTCGCTGAACAACTGGACCGGCCAGCACCTGTCGACTTATATCGCTGGCGGACTGCTGGAGGAGGCGGGCTATACCGTCGAATATGCCGAGGCGGACCAGAGCAACCTGTACGGTGAAATCGCCGACGGCGATATGCATGCAATGGTGGAGGTCTGGACCAGCAGCGATCCTGCTGAGTACTTCGATCTGGTGGATGCGGGCCGTCTGGAGAACCTGGGCGACATGGGGCTGGATGCGCGCAACGGCGTGGTGTTCCCGCCCTACGTGGCGCAGATGTGCCCTGGGCTGCCCAATTGGGAGGCGCTGCGCGACTGCGCAGGCATCTTCTCAGAGGACGGTAAGGGCAAACGTGGCATTTACTTGGCCTACCCGGAATCCTGGGGCTCGCCCGGTGCTGACCGGATCCGCGCGCTGGAATTGCCGTTTGATGTGGTCGCGGCTGAGTCGGAGGCGGCGATGATCGAAGCCTTCCAGGCGGCTTATCGCGAGAAACGCCCGGTGATCTCCACCTTCTGGGCACCGCATTGGGCGATGTCCTCCTATGCGCTGCAGTTTGTGCGACTGCCCAAGCCGGAGCCCGCCTGCTACACAGATCCGTCCTGGGGGCCGAACCCCAAGGCCACTGGCGACTGTGACTTTTACCGCGGTGGCGTGGTCAAGGCGAGCTGGCCGGGGTTCAAGGAGCGCTGGCCTGCCGCCTATGAGATCTTGAAGAACTACCAGCTGAGTATCTGGGACCAGCAACCATTGATCGGGCTGGTGGATGTCCGCGGCGAAACCCCGCAGGGTGCGGCCCGCGGCTGGCTGGCGGTGAACCGGGCCAAATGGATGCCCATTGTCGAGGAAGCGACGGGCAAGGGCCGCTCCTGAGCCGGGCTGCTCTTAACTAAAAAATCAGCGCCCCCGCGATGCGGGAGCGCTCGTCCCGTTTCAGCGCATCCCGCTTGCGGTCTGAAGAGCCCCCGGGCTAAGTCCAGCGGGCACGCCGTTTGATTCCGGAACTTGTGTGTTTGCACAAAAACTTAAACCGTCAATCAAAATTTTTTGCCATTTGCGTCGCATTTGCTCGACAAGCGGTCGTAATATGTTCCAATACTTGCATTATCCCCGGCCACACTTGGGGCATCGGCGTCTGCAAGTAACAGAACGGCCGGCCAAAAGGCTGGCCAGGCGCCATGAACCGCCGGGTTCCAATGACGCGCCAAGCCGGACAACCGGCGGCGCAACAACAATGACAGGGAGTAGAAGGATGAACTTCAAGGGATTTGCGCTGGCGCTGGGCGCCGCAACATTGACGGTTGCCGCGGGCATCGCCTCCGCTGCCGAGCTGGGCGACACCAGCAAGCCGATCAAGCTGGCGGTGAACGAATGGACCGGCCAGCATGTGACCACCCACATCGCGGGCGAGATGCTCAAGGCTGCGGGCTACGACGTGGAATATGTCTCTGCTGGGATGATGAACCAGTTCCAGGCGATTGCAGATGGCGACATCCATGCGACGCTGGAAATCTGGTCCTCCAATGTCTCCGATGAATACGCCAAGAAGGTTGAGGAAGGCACCGTCGTCGAGCTGGGTGACCTGGAGCTGAACGCCCGCGAAGGCATTGCCTATCCGGCGCATGTGGCCGAGATCTGCCCCGGCCTGCCGGCCTGGGAGGCGCTGAAGGACTGTGCCGCGCAATTCGCCACCGCTGAAACCCTGCCCGAAGGCCGCCTGGTTGATTACCCGGCTGACTGGGGTACCCCAGGCGCCGACCGCATGACCGGCCTGGCGCTGCCGTTCAAGGCCGTGCCTGCGGGTTCCGAGGCAGCGCTGATTGTTGAACTGCGTGCCGCGACCGAACGCAAGACGCCGCTCCTGATCACCTTCTGGCAGCCGCATTGGGCGATGTCGGCATATGACGTGAAATTCGTCGATCTGCCGCCGGGCGAGGACGCCTGCTTCTCCGATCCGGCCTGGGGCCCGAACCCGGATGCTGTCAACGACTGCGACTTCTCACCCTCGCGCATCTTCAAGGCCGCCTGGTCCGGCACCGCGGAAACCTGGCCCGCGGCGTTTGAGATCCTGTCGAACTACACCCTGGCCGTGGAAGACCAGCAGCCGATGATGGGCGCGGTCGACGTGGATGGCGGCAAGGTCGAAGAGGTGGTTGCCGAATGGATGGCCGCCAATGAGGACAAGTGGCGCCCGGTTGTCGACGCCGCCATTAACTGAGCTGACCCAAGTGAGCGGCTCTGAGACGCCAGCCATCACCTGCCGGAATGTCTGGCAGGTGTTTGGCAACAATGCAGACAGCGCCTTGAAGGAGGCGCTGTCGCGGCACGAAACACCCGAAGCTGCTGCGCAGGACTTGCGCGGCAAGGGGCTGATCCCCGCCGTGCAGGACGCTTCCTTTGACGTGAAGGAGGGGGAGCTGTTTGTGATCATGGGGTTGTCGGGTTCTGGTAAGTCGACCCTGATCCGATGCATCTCGCATTTGCTGCACGCCACCGGCGGCGAGATCCGCATCGACGGCGAAAACATCGTCGAGGCCAGCCCCAAGCGGCTGATCGAGCTGCGCCGCAAGAAGCTGGGCATGGTGTTCCAGCATTTCGGCCTGTTCCCGCATATGACCGTGGCCGAAAACGTCGCCTACCCGCTGCGGGTGCAGGGGGTGAAGAAGAAACAGCGCCTTGCCAAGGCGCAGGAGGTGATCGAACTCGTTGGCCTTGGCGGGCGTGAAAAGAACTTCCCGCGTGAACTCTCCGGCGGTCAGCGCCAGCGCGTTGGCATTGCCCGCTCACTGGTGGCGGATTGCTCGGTCTGGTTTCTGGATGAACCGTTCTCGGCCTTGGACCCGCTAATCAGGCGGCAGCTGCAGGATGAGTTCCTTGAAATCCAGGCCAAACTTAGGACCACCATCGTTTTCATTACCCACGACATCAACGAGGCGCTGAAGCTGGCTGACCGGATCGCCATCATGCGCGACGGCAAGGTGGTGCAGATCGGCACCCCCGCCGATATCGTGCTGCGCCCGGTGGATGACTATGTGCGCGAGTTCTCCAAGGACGTGGCCAAGGGCCAGCACGCGCATGTGTCCTCGGTGATGCAGACCGGCGAGCACCATGTCTATGGCGCTGACGATCCCGGCCTGCGCCAGGATATGACGCTGGACGCGGCCCTCGCGCGCTGCATGGAGCTGTATGAGCCGGTGCCCGTCCGCACGGATGACGGCAAGCTGGTCGGTGTGGTGAATCCTGCTGACCTCGCTGCCGCACTGCAGGTGGAGCAGGGGTGATGGCAGGTCTTTCGAAAGGCTCGATTGCGGCGCTGATTGCAGCCGCAGTGGGCGCCCTGTGCCTTCTGCTGGAAAGCAGCATGCCGTGGCTGGTGAAATTTCCCGCTGCCTGGGTGCTGCCCGCCACCGACTGGGTTGGGGCCTTCATGGAGTGGTTCCTGGCGCTGATCAAACCAACAGCCCGCGCCTTCTCGGCGCTGATGTTCTACCCGATGGAAGCGGCAAACTATGTGCTGAGCCACACGCCTTGGCCGCTGGTCATCTGCGCCACCACAGCGCTGGCCTGGACTCTGGGCGGCGTGCGGATGGCGCTGATGGCGGTGGTGGGCCTCGGCTTTGTGCTCGCTTCCGGCTACTGGCCCGAAAGCATGAACACCCTGGCGCTGGTTGCTGTCTCGGTGCCGTTGGCGCTGATCATCGGCGGCGGTATAGGCATCCTTGCCAATGAATACCCCCGCATCCGCCAACCGGTGCAGGCGGTGCTCGACATCATGCAGACGGTGCCGACCTTTGCTTACCTGACGCCGCTGCTGGTGCTGTTCGGTTTTGGCCCTGTGGTGGGTCTCATCGCCTCTGCCATCTACGCAGCGCCGCCGATGGCGCGCAATGTGCTCCTTGGCCTCGAACGGGTGGAGCCGGAGATCAAGGAAGCTGCGATCATGGCCGGCGGCACCCGCCTGCAGCAGCTGTTCCAGTGCGAGATCCCTTCGGCCGGGCAGCAGATCATGGTTGGTGTCAACCAGTGCCTGATGGCGGCGCTGTCGATGGTGATCATCGCCGCCGTGATCGGCGGCTTTGACGACATCGGCTGGGAGGTCCTCTTGACCATGCGCAAGGCCCAGTTCGGGCAGAGCCTGCTGGCAGGCCTGGTGATCGTGATCTTCGCGATCCTGATCGACCGGATGAGCGGCACCCTGACCCAGGACCGGCGCGACAGGCATGACCCGCGCGTTGCCTGGGGCATCCTGGCGCTGGGCGTCCTGGTCAGCGCGGCCTTCTGGGGCAGCGTTCAGCAGCCCGGCAACTACGGCTTGTTCAACCCGGTGGCGGACAGTGTCGACCGGGGGCTGTCGTCCTTTACCAGCGCCAATGCGGAGTTCCTGACCGCGCTCAAGAACAACGTGCTGTTCTATGTGCTGCTGCCGATGCGGATCGGGCTGGACCAGGCGGTTCTGCCCTTCACTTGGGGTTTTGCCTGGACCCCGGCGATGAGTGCGGCGCTGTTTGCGGCGGGTGCCGCTGCAGGCGTAGTCTTTGCACTGCGCGGACAGGTAGCGCTCGGTATCATGCTGCTGATTGCTGCCGGAATGCTCGAAACAGGCATTTCGCAGCTGCCTTGGCCCTTTGTGCTGGTGGGTGCCGGCGCGCTGGCCTGGGTTGCAGGCGGCCGCAATTTGGCCGTCCTGACTGTGGTTCTGCTGGGCACCATCCTGCTGTCCGGCCTGTGGGAGCGGGCGCTGCTGTCGCTCTACCTTTCTGGCGCTGCAGTCTTTGCCTGCGCGGTGATGGGCGGCGCCATCGGTCTGGCCTCTGCGGTCTCACCCGGTGTCTGGCGTGTGGTGCGCCCGGTCTGCGACATGCTGCAGACCATTCCGTTGTTCGTGTTCCTGATCCCGGTGCTGATGGTGTTCCAGATCGGCGAATTCTCCGCCTTCCTGGCGATCATCGCCTATGCCATCGTGCCGATGATCCGCTACACGCGGCACGGGCTGGTCTCCACTCCGGAGGAGATGATCGAGGCTGCGACTGCCTCCGGCGCCACCACATGGCAGATGCTCAAGGACATCCGCGCGCCCTATGCGGCGCCGTCGATCCTGCTTGGCCTCAATCAGACCATCCTCTATGCCTTCGCGATGCTGGTCATTGCGGCGCTGATCGGCACCACCGGCCTCGGCCAGTCGATCTATCTGGCGCTGGGACAGGCGGATGTAGGGCTGGGCATCTCTGCGGGCGCGGCGATGGCGATCCTCGCCCTGATCGCCGACCGCATGGTGCAAGGTTTTGCTGAGGAGCGGCGTAAGGCGTTGGGTCTGTAACGGCCCAAGAAGCCAATAGAAAGGGCGCCCAAGCGGCGCCCTTTTTTGATCTGGGGCAACGTTTTATACTGCCAGCCCGCCTATAGCTGCACAGAAGACTGATCTATATCCGGAGAGACCCTGATGGGCTGGCTTGAATTCACCGCCGCGCTGTTGCTGTTCTTGGCCAGCCACGCCATCCCCGTACGCCCGCCGGTGCGGCCCTGGCTGGTCAGCCGCCTCGGCCTGCGCGTCTATATCGTCGCCTACAGCCTGCTGTCGCTGATGATCCTCGCTTGGCTGGTCGCCGCCGCCGCTCGCGCGCCTTTTGTTGGCGTTTTGCCCTATTGGGAGGGCTTCCGCTGGGTGCCGCTCTTGGTGATGCCGCTGGCCTGCCTGCTGGCTGTGGGTGGCATGATGCGGCAGAACCCCTTCAGCTTTGGCGGGCTTGGCATCAAGCCCTTTGATCCGGCAGCCCCCGGTATCTTGGCTGTAAGCCGCCATCCGCTCCTGGCGGCGATGGCGCTTTGGGCCGGGGCGCACCTGCTGGCAAACGGCGACCTGGCGCATGTGATCCTGTTCGGCCTCTTTGCGGGCTTTGCCTGGATGGGTATGGCGCTGATCGACAAGCGCAAGCAGCGTCAAATGGGGCAGGGGGAATGGCGCCGCCTCAGCCGCGATACCGCACGGCTGAACCTGCTGCGGCTGCGCCCAAAGGCTAGTGAAGCCGCGCTGGCCGCTGCGGTGTTCCTGGCGCTTTTGCTGCTGCACGCCCCTGTCATCGGCTACAACCCGCTGCCCTGGTAGGGGTTGACCCCGGCGCCCGCATGACCACCTATGAAACGACACGAGACCGGAGAATAAGACCGATGCACCTAGCCTATGTGATGACCGAAGAACGCGGTGCCACGGACCGCTTGCTGAGCGAGCTGGCCGAACGGCTGCAGGCCAAGGGGATCCGCCTGGCCGGCATCGTGCAGACCAATGTGGAATGCTACGACAAGGAGCTGTGCGACATGGATGTGCGGGTGCTGCCCGCAGGCGAGACCATCCGTATTTCGCAATCCCTTGGCGCTGGCGCCCGCGGCTGCCGCCTGAACCCGGAGGCGCTGGAACAGGCGGTCGGGCAGGTCTCTGCCACCCTGCAGACGGACCCGGCACCGCAGCTGATGATCGTCAACAAATTCGGCAAGCATGAAGCCGACGGGCGCGGCATGCGGCCCATCATCGGCGAGGCGCTGGCGCTGGGAATCCCGGTTATTTCCGGTGTCAACAAGATGAACGTGGAGCCGTTCCAGGCGTTTGCCGACGGCATGGCGGTCGCGGCAGGCCCGGGTCTGGATGCACTGGCCGAATGGGCAGAACAGGCCGTGGCCGAAACTGCCTGAGTGGCGGATTCTCTATTCAAATCAAAGTAAAGGCCTGCGAAGCTCACGCGGGCTTTTTGCTGTGCGCACAGCGCGCGGCCTGTCCAGCCTGCTGCTGAACCACCATCGTCATATCTGACATAGAGAGAAGATGGTGGGCGACCCTGGAATCGAACCAGGCGTGCGTCTCCGCGAGGGAGTTACAGTCCCCTGCCACACCTTGCGGCCTGTCGCCCACTGTCAGTTGCTTGTTGCACCTGATGTGGAGGCGTGATTACAAGCAGGCCAAAGGGGCGTCAACCGGAAAAACGCAAGTTTTTCGCGTGCCTCGAAATTTCTTTCTGCCGGAGAGCAAAATGTCCAAGAAACCCAAATGGGTCGTCGAAAAAGAACAGTCCAAGAAGGCCGCCGCGGCAGAAACCGTATGGCTGTTCGGGCTGCATGCGGTGCGCGATGCGCTGCTCAATCCCAAGCGTGAAAAATTGCGGCTGATGGTGACCATGAACGCGCAGGCGAAACTGGCAGATGCCATTTCTGACTCCGGCATCGAGGCAGAGGTCATCGACCCGCGAAAGTTCAACCCGCCAATCGACCCGCAGTCGGTGCACCAGGGGGCGGCGCTAGAAGTGAAACCCTTGAATTGGGGCGGGCTGGCAGAGAACTGCATTGGCCGTGAAGCGCCCCGCGTGCTGCTGCTGGACCGGGTCACCGACCCGCATAACGTCGGCGCCATTCTGCGCTCTGCCGAGGTGCTGGGCGCCAGCGCGGTCATTGGCACCCGCCACCATTCGGCACCGGAAACCGGCGCTCTGGCCAAAACCGCCAGCGGCGCGCTGGAGCGCCAGCCTTACCTGCGGATGCGCAACCTCGCCGACACCATCACCGAACTGCAGAATATGGGCTTTGTCGTGCTGGGTCTGGATGGCGAGGCGGAGCAGACCATCGAAACCGCGCTGGCGGGTAAGCAGCACCTGCCGGTGGCGCTGGTGCTAGGGGCCGAAGGGCCGGGCCTGCGCCAGAAGACCAAGGAAACCGTCGATGGCCTGGTCAAGATCGACGCTGCGGGCGGTTTTGGATCGCTCAATGTCTCCAACGCAGCCGCCATCGCCCTTTACGCCTCCATCGCCCGCTGACGCGACCCGCGTCACACCCTGTTCACATCTGCGTATGCTGCCTTTGCAAAGCGCGGCCTGTGCGGCAGACTCGCAGGGTTGCTGCAAGTAGTGAATGGAGTGCAATGTGATCCTGCGTCTGGTCCTGATGGCTGCCGCGGTGCTGTTCTTGTCCATGCCGGATACGGTGCGGGCCGAACCAGCGGTGTTTTCCTCCCGCTCAGGGGTGGCCATTGGCGGATATGATGCGGTTGCCTTCTTTGAACGCGGCGCGGCTGAGCAGGGGCGGCGCAGCCATGCTGTAATGTGGAAGGGAGTCGTCTGGCGCTTTGCCTCCGCCCGCAACCAGGCGCTGTTTGAGGCCAACCCGCGCGCCTATGCCCCCGCCTTTGGCGGCTACTGCGCCTATGCCATGTCCAAGGGGCAGCTGCACGAAGGCAATCCGCAGCTGTGGGCGATCGTTGATGGAGACCTGTATCTGCTGAATAACAGGCGGGTGCTCGTTCTGTGGCAGGCAGATACCGCCCAGATGATTGCCGCCGGGCACATCCACTGGCCTGCAATCCTGCGAAAATAGCTTGTCACCTCACAATTGCGTGACAGCCCCTTTTATTTTTCAATGTGTGACCCATATTCAATACAGACTGCGGAGTGGAACCACCGCAGATCTTTTTCACTGTCCCTCGTTCCATACCTAGCGCCCGGTTCTTCCGGGCGCTTTTTTGTTTGCTCAGCTCCGAATCCGGCTTTGCGGCGGGTGGCACCGCAGCTAGGGTACGCGGCATGACAGATTACAGCGATGAGCATCTCAAGAAGGTCCTGCAGCGTGCCAAGACAGTGGCCGTGGTGGGCGTGTCGATGAACCCGGTGCGTCCCAGCTACTATGTGGCGCGCTATCTGGGCCTCAAGGGCTACCGTGTGATTCCGGTGAACCCCGGCCATGCCGGCAAGATGCTGTTTGGAGAGGCAGTACGGTCCAGCCTTTCGGATATTGATCTGCCTGTGGACATGGTCGACATCTTCCGCCGCTCAGAGGCAGTGCCGCCCATTGTCGATGAGGCGCTGGAGGCCTTTCCCAAGCTGCAGACCATCTGGATGCAGATCGGGGTTGAACACACAGAGGCCGCCGCCAAGGCCGAGGCGCGCGGCGTCACCGTGATCCAGAACCGCTGCCCCAAAATCGAATACCAGCGCCTGTTTGGTGAGCTGCGCATGGGTGGCTTTGCCACCGGGATCATTTCCTCGAAACTCTGACGGCTGGCGCGGGGCAAGGCGCTCCCGCCCGCTGCTGCCGTCCTGCAGGGCGGCCTTCACGGCTGGGCCGGGCGCCGCTGCGCGGCGCGTTTTCCTTGCTGAGAAGCCCCGATGGGCAGGTTTGCCCGTCAGGGCCTTGTCGATTGTGTTTTCTGTAGCGCCTCAAGGGCACGCCGCGCTGGCGCGCGGAGGCTGCGCCTCCCTTGACCCGCCGCCGAAAGCTCCGCCTTGGCCTCGGATCAGCTCTTGGGGCGGCTGGCTTTCTCGGCGATGCCGCTGAGGCCCTGGCGCTTGGCCAGCACCTGCAGGACATCCTCCAGCGCCACGTCCCGGGCGGCCAGCATCACCAGGAAATGATACAGAACATCGGCCCCTTCAGAGGCGAGCTTGGCCTTGTTATCCTTCACCGCCTCGATGATCGCCTCAATGGCTTCCTCGCCGAATTTCTCGGCGCATTTCTCCGGCCCTTTGGCCAGCAGCTTGGCCGTCCAGCTGGTCTCCGGATCGGTGCCCTTGCGGGACAGGATGGTGGCTTCGAGATCGTGCAGCAGGCTCATCACATGCCCCTTCAGTTCAGCCGCATCGGGATGCCGGCGGCGGCCATGTGGTCCTTGGCTTCCTGAATGGTGTATTCGCCGAAGTGGAAGATCGAGGCCGCCAGCACCGCGCTGGCGCCTCCCTTGGTCACGCCTTCTACGAGGTGATCCAGGTTGCCGACGCCGCCCGAGGCGATCACCGGCACGTCCACCGCATCGGAAATCGCCTTTGTCAGCGGCAGGTTAAAGCCGGACTTGGTGCCGTCGCGGTCCATCGAGGTCAGCAGGATTTCACCGGCGCCTTTGGCTGTCACCAGCCTCGCAAATTCCACCGCGTCGATGCCGGTGGGCTTGCGGCCGCCGTGGGTGAAGATTTCCCAGCGGCCCGGCTCCACCGTCTTGGCATCAATGGCGCAGACAATGCACTGGCTGCCGAACTGGTCTGCGGCTTCGGCAATCACGTCCGGGTTTGCCACTGCGGCCGAGTTGAAAGAGACCTTGTCAGCACCCGCCAGCAGCAGCGCGCGCACATCTTCCTTGGTCCTGACGCCGCCGCCCACGGTAAGCGGCACGAAACACTGCTCGGCGGTGCGCTGGACCATGTCGAACATGGTGCCTCGGTTTTCATGGGTTGCGTGAATATCCAGAAAGCAGATCTCATCCGCGCCCGCCGCATCATAGGCCTTGGCGCATTCCACCGGGTCGCCCGCATCGCGCAGGCCGACAAAGTTGACGCCCTTGACCACGCGCCCGTCAGCGACGTCGAGACAGGGGATGATGCGGGTTTTCAGCATGGATCGTGCCTTTCAAGCTGCTTGCCCCGTGGGTACGCAAACCAAAAGGCAAGCGCAACAGATATGGCGGGGGATGCGCGTTTTGGTCCAGGCATGCGGAACTGCGCTGAGTTTATGTTAGACCGGTTGCTGCGTTCATCTAAGCTTCCGAAAGGCCAGGAAAACAGCCAGCCCAAGGAAGCAGGGCACGGCAAAAGGCAGCAAGAGCATGTTCAGGATGAACGGCCATGTAAGAAAGTTACCGATGGCTTCCAAGAGCTCTGGGCTGCAATTCGTCCAGCCGACCTTTATGTGATTGCCACCGCATCCCTTAATAACAACCATGTTGAGCAGCACTAGCAGCCCCATCAAGAGTGGAGCCAGAGCAATGCCTTTGGCTTTTCTCGGGGCTGCAAAAAGGAGTGCGGCAGCCGTGAATAGGGGTGCCCCTACGAAAATGAAATCCTTCAAGTGTTGACCCAAAACCTCAAAATTTTCTCTGCCTCCTAATGAGGCCGGGAGAATAAGAATATTCTAGTGCCGGAAACGTGATTTGATGCTGGCGCTTTGTTAGCCAGATTTCAATGACGTGTATGACTGATTGGAGCTGATGTTATGAAAAAATATCTTTCCCTCGCAGGCGCCGTTGCGCTCGCCTCTGCACTCCCCGCCGCCGCTGAACTGGTGACTGTGCAAAGCCAGAAATCCGTCGGTGAAACCATGGATGCGCTGCAGGCCGCGGTGGAGGGTGCGGGCGCAACTGTCTTTGCCCGGGTGGACCATGCCGCAGGCGCGCAGAATGCAGCACTGGAGCTGAGCCCGTCCCAGCTGCTGATCTTCGGTAATCCGAAACTCGGCACTCCGGCGATGCAGGCAGACATGCGGGCGGGGCTCTACCTGCCGCTCAAGGTGCTGGCGTATGAGGATGGGGACGGCCAGGTCTGGCTGACCTATCAGGATCCAGGCGAAATGCTCTCTGGCCTCGACGTTCCTGCCGATGCTGAATTTATCGCCAAGATGCAGGGCGCCTTAGGCAAGCTGACCGCAAAAGCGGCCGAGTAGCCTCAGCGCCGCGCTGCCAGATAGCGTGACAGCGCAATCGCCAGCCCCCACAGCAGCCCGGCCCCCATGGAGACCGGGCCAAAAATCAGCGGCCCCCAGGCGGCAAGGACCCCCATGGTATAGGCGGTCTCACCCAGGTCCTGGCCCAGCACCACGCAGGGGTTGGCAAACCCTTCGTGAATTTCGCAATCAAAGCCAAACCCCAGCAGCATCACAAAGGCAATGCACAAGAGCCACAGGACAATCGGCCCAATGGTCAGGATGGCCAGAACTCGGCGGACAAGGCGCATGGGTTTTCCCTTCGCCAGTAAGGTGTCAGGCTTTCAGAACCGCCAGCGCCTCTTTCAGGTCAATGGCGCCATCATAGAGCGCCCGGCCTGAAATCGCACCATTGAGAGGCGCGCCGCAGGATTTCAGCGCCCTGAGGTCATCCAGCGATGACACGCCGCCGGAGGCAATCACCGGAATGCTGACCGCATTGGCCAGATCGGCGGTGGCTTCCACATTCGGGCCCTTCATCGCACCGTCGCGCAGGATGTCGGTATAGATGATCGCGGCAACGCCCGCGTCCTCAAATGATTTGGCGAGGTCGGTGACCATCACGTCGGTCTCCTCGGCCCAGCCCTTGGTTGCGACCTTGCCGTTGCGCGCATCAATACCGACCGCGACCTTGCCGGGAAACTCCCGCGCCGCCTCGCGCACGAGGTCCGGGTTCTCCACCGCCACGGTGCCCAGGATGACCCGCGCCAGGCCCTTGCTGATCCATCGCTCGATGGTCGCCATGTCGCGGATGCCGCCGCCCAGCTGTGCGGGCACCTTGGTCTGCTTCAGGATCTCCTCGACCGGCGCCGCATTCACCGGTTCGCCGGCAAACGCGCCGTTCAGGTCCACCAGATGCAGCCACTCACAGCCCGCCTCGACAAACTCCAGTGCCTGCTCGGCGGGGTTGTCATTGAACACAGTGGTCTTGTCCATCTCGCCATGCAGCAGGCGCACGGCCTGGCCGTCTTTGAGGTCAATCGCGGGGTAGAGGATCATCCGGGCGGTCCTTCGTGAAATCAAGCTGGCGGTGTATTGCACAACGTAAGGGCAGATTGCAACGCGACCCGAAGTCAACCTTGCCTCAAAGACGGCATCAGGGACAGGCTGCCTGAAAAACAGGGAGGAAATGGAATGAAACATCTTCTGGCAGGCATTGCTGTCGCCTTGGGACTGGCAGGCGCCGCAGCGGCGGATCCGGTGCTGGGTGTCTGGAAGACGGAAGCAGATGACGGCTCCTATGCTCATATCCAGATGGCGAAATGCGGCGCAGCGGTCTGCGGCAAGATCGCCCGTACCTTCAACAGCGAAGGCGAGTACAAATCTCCGAACATCGGCAAGACGCTGGTGATCGACATGGTGCCGAACGGCGACGGCTCCTATGAGGGCAAGGTATGGCGCCCGTCCAACGACAAGATCTACACCGGCAAGATGGATCTGTCGGGCAGCTCTCTGGCCTTGCGCGGCTGCGTCGCGGGCGGGCTGATCTGCTCCAAGCAAACCTGGACCCGGGTCCAGTAAGCACCTGAAGGCTGCCGCTACAGCAGCCCCAGCTGCACCGGGATCGGCGCATAGCCGCGTTTCAGCTGCCGGTCCCGGAAGCGCTCGAATACTGCTTGCGCCTCGGCCTGCGCCGCGAAATAGGTCCGCTTCTGTGCGCCGCCCGGAGCATTCAGAGGCCCCGAGACACGCTCAACACACCAGTCGCCGAACAGCGTCGGCGTCAGGCTCAGCAAGCAATACCGGTGCTTGCCTTCGGCGTGGTCGTATTTCTCGAAACGGATGTGCAAGGGGGCTGCCGCAGTGACAAGAGGTCCGCCCCGTATGCCTCGAAGCGGACCCCTTGTCTATTGTTCAATCCGGCGAATTGCACCGGCCCCGGCGGCAGCTGCGGCGCTTACACCTCACCGGTGTATTCACCGCGCGCCGGGTAGTTGTTGGGGATGGCAAAGTCCAGCGCCGCCACCAGTTCCGAAAAGTGCGGGCGCACAAACGGCATCGTTTGCACAGACCCGTAATAGAGCGTCTGCTCCGGCGTCACCATGAACAGGCCGGGCTCGGAGAACAGCGCCGGCTCCTCGATCCCGATCGAGGTCTTGCCGCGCGACGTGGAGATATAGAGCCCCCATTCGCGCGCCACGCTGAGCGGCAGATCATAGCCGAACCGCAGTTCCTTGGCCTCGATCTTGTCGGCCATCGCGCGGGTGCGCTCCTCGCCGTCGGAGCTGATCGCGATGCAGTTGACGCCGCGCTCGGCAAAGGCCGCAACCTTCTTCTCGAACTCTTTCAGATAGGTGGCGCAGATCGGGCAGTGCAGACCGCGGTAGAAACAGATCACGGTGCCGCGCTCGGCCGTTTCCGAGGACAGGTCAAACTGGCCGTGGTCCAGCGTCGGCAGGGTCAGGTCCGGGGTCTTCTGGCGGGGGATCAGCATGTGAATGGTCCTTGTGAGTGGTGTGAGTGGTGGTGCTTGCCTGAAGGTATCGCGCAGCTTATTGTCGCATAAATCCGAAAAACCTGATGGAAACACCGGAATATGGACCGCCTCACGACCTTAATGGACCGTTTCCAGCTCGCCGTGCAGGCTGCTGCCCCGGGCCGGGCCAACCTTATTGCCCTAGCGGAAGCGGCAGGGCAGCCGGCGCAGATCCTCTACAGCACCCGCGGACCGTTGGCGGATCCGGCTCTGGGCGCGGTCATGTGGGCGGCGCGGGTGGAATGGTCGGGGCAAAGCAACCCGTTCCTGGCCGCTCTGCCGCCAGTGGTGGAGTATGACGTGTCCGGCAATGCCGAGGCGCAAGGGCTGGTACGGCTGATGCGCGATGAGGCTGAAGGCCAGCACTGCGGCGCGCAATCGGTGATCAACCGGCTGGGCGAGGTTCTGATGGTGCGCCTGTTGCGCAACCAGATCCAGAAAGGCGCGACAGAGCCGGGGCTGCTGGCGGGCCTCGCCGATCCGCGCCTCAGCCGCGCCATCGTGGCGATGCATGATCACCCCGGCAGGCTCTGGACCAATGCCGATCTGGCGCAGGAGGCGGGGTTGTCGCTGTCGCGCTTTGCGGAACTCTTCGCGGCAGAGGTGGGCGAAACCCCGATCGGCTACCTGCGCCGCTGGCGGCTGATCCTGGCGCACCAGGACCTTGCGCGCGGCGATAGGGTGGAGGCGGTGGCACGCCGCTATGCCTATACCAGCCCCGAGGGCTTTACCCGCGCCTTCCGCAAGGCCTATGGCGTCGCGCCGGTTTCGCTGAGGACGGCTGCTGCATAGCGCCCCTAACTGCACCTTTGCTCTAATACTCCCGCCGGAGGCCACGGCGCGCCAGCGCCGTCCCCTTACGGTTTCCAGGTCAGGAAGTTGCCGATCATCCGCAGCCCGGTGACTTGGCTTTTCTCCGGGTGGAACTGCATTCCCACCATCGTGTCGCGGCCGATGACCGCGGTCACGTCGCCGGCGTAGTCCACATGCGCCAGCCGTTCCGCCGGGTTCGCCACGCGGAAATGGTAGGAATGCACAAAATAAACGTGATCACCGCTCTGGATGCCGTCAAACACCGGGTGGGAGTGATCGATTACCAGATCGTTCCAGCCCATATGCGGCACCTTCAGGGAGGCATCCGCGGGCGTGATCTTCACCACATCACCACCAACCCAGCCGAGGCCCGGTGTCTCCTGATACTCATGCCCGGTGGTCGCCATCAGCTGCATGCCGACGCAGATACCCAGGAACGGACGGCCCTTCTGCTCCACCGCCTCGACCAGAGCGTCATAGATGCCCTTGTGGCCGCGCAGTTCAGCCGCGCAGGCAGGGAAGGCGCCATCGCCGGGCAGCACCAGCCGGTCGGCCTTGGCCACCACATCGGCATCAGAGGTTACCACGACCTCTCCCGCATCCATCTCCCGCGCCATGCGCTGGAACGCCTTCTCGGCCGAGTGCAGGTTGCCGGATTCGTAATCGATAATTGCGGTCAGCATCTCAGAGCGCGCCCTTGGTCGACGGAATCGCATCCGCCTTGCGCGGATCGGTCTCCACCGCCAGCCGCAGCGCGCGCGCCACAGCCTTGAACGCCGCCTCGGCGATGTGGTGGCTGTTGAACCCGTGCAGTTGGTCGATGTGCAGGGTGATGCCGCCATGGGTGCTCAAGGCTTGAAAGAACTCGCGCACCAGCTCGGTGTCGAACGCGCCGATCTTCTGGGTCGGCAGCTCCACATTCCAGATCAGGAAGGGGCGTGCCGACAGGTCCAGCGCACAGCGCACCTGGGCGTCATCCATCGGCAGGTGGCACTCGCCGTAACGGCGGATGCCTTTCTTGTCCCCCAGCGCTTGCACCAGCGCCTGACCCAGCGCGATGCCGGTGTCCTCCACCGTGTGGTGGTCGTCGATGTGGTAATCGCCCTTGGCGCGAATGGTCATGTCGATCAGCGAATGGCGCGCCAGCTGGTCCAGCATGTGGTCGAAAAAGCCAACCCCGGTCTGGTTGTCGTAAACCCCGGTGCCGTCGAGGTTGATCTCGACAGAGATTTCGGTCTCCGCGGTCTTGCGGGTCACTTTGGCGGTACGCATCAGCGGCTTATCCTTCGTCATGCTGCAAGAACTTCAATTCTGCCTGGGCGCTTATAGGGCGGGCAGGGGGCATGGCTCAAGTGCGGCATTGTGCAAGGGGGGGCAACCTGTTGCAGCAATCCCGGTCTCTTGCGCCCGCCTGCGCCGCGTGCGAGCTTGGGCGAAAATCCGTGACCATTCAAAAGGGCCGCCCATGTCCACCTGCGTCTTTGTTCAGATCCGCTGCAAACCCGGCACCACCTACAAGGTGGCCGAGGAGATTGCCCTGCGCGAAATCCATTCTGAGCTTTACTCCACCAGCGGCAACTTCGACCTGCTGATGAAGCTCTACATTCCATCGGGCGAGGATGTTGGCAAATATATCAACGACCAGCTGTTGCAGATCGACGGGATCGAACGGTCGCTGACCACCATGACCTACAAGGTGTTCTGAAAGGTCAAAGAAAGCCCCCCGCAGCTGCCCGGGCTGCGAGGGGCATTGAGGGTCCCCGGTCCCCAACGGAACTCGTGACCGGAACAGGTGCCCGGTCTGCTGTCAGCAGGCTGAGATTCGGCGCAGAGCGCTTAAGCGGTCACAAAACGGACCCTTGCAGTGGTATCTCTGGCAGATGGACCGGCAATGCCGGTGCGGCGTGTCATAATTAAAATCTCGGTCTGAAACAAACTGTGTGAAGTGTAGCGGATTTGAGCAGAAAAATCGACCCGCTTGACGAGGGGTGATTAACCTCTTGCGCAGCAGACACTTAACGGAAAACGCCCCGGACAGGCCGGGGCGTCTCACGGAAATTTGTCAGGTCGCTGGCTTCAGCCTGCAATCAGCCCCTGCGCCTTCAGCTCCTCATAGGCGCTGTCGACCGCGGTTTTCATCCGCGCCAGCATGTCATTGACCTCTTCCTTGGTAATAATGATCGGCGGGCACAGCGCCAGCGCGTTGCCAGCCACCGCCCGCAGGATCAGCCCGTTTTCCTGGCAGGCCTTCTGCGCGGCGGCGCCTGCGGCCCCTTTGTCAAAGCTGGCGCCGGTGGTCTTGTTCGACACCAGCTCCAGCGCCGCAATCAAGCCCTTGCCGCGAACTTCGCCGACCAGCGGATGATCAGTGAAAACCTCGCGCAACTGCGCCTGCATATAGGCACCCACTTCGGCGGCGTGCTCGAACAGGTTGTCACGCTCATAGATTTCAAGCGTCTTCAGCGCCGCAGCGCAGGCCGCCGGGTGGCCCGAGTAGGTGTAGCCGTGGCCGAAGACGCCGACCTCATTGGTCTGGTCGATCATCGCCTCGTACATGTAACCGGGAATGACCGAGGCGGAGATCGGGAAATAGGCAGAGCTCAGCTGCTTGGCGAATGTCATCAAGTCCGGCTTGATGCCCATGGTGGTGCAGCCGAAATCGGCGCCGGTCCGGCCAAAGCCGCAGATCACCTCATCGGCCCAGACTAGAATGCCATGCTTGCGCAACAGCGCCTGCAGCTTCTCGTAATAGCCTTCCGGCGGCACGATCACGCCGGACGCGCCGGTGATCGGCTCGACAATCATCGCTGCGATGGTGTCGGGGTCCTCGGCCAGGATCTGCTCTTCCAGGTTATGGATGATCCGGTCGACAAACTGCTCCTCGGTCTCATTGCCCTGGCGACCGGTGTAATAATGCGGCGCGTCAGAACGCAGAATGTGCAGCGCTTCCAGCGGCGCGTCGAAATGCGCCAGATTCGCGGGCAGGGAGGTCAGCGAGCCGGCGGCGACAGTCACACCGTGATAGCCGCGCTCGCGGGTGATGATCTTGCGCTTCTCCGGCTTGCCGATGGCGTTGAAGTAATAGCGCAGCATCTTGTAGTGGGTGTCATTGGCGTCCGAACCCGAGTTGCCAAAGAAGATATAGGCATCCTCCACCGGCACCATCGCCTTCAGCTTCTCGGCCAGCTCCATGATCGGCTTGTGGGTCTTGCCGCCGAATGTGTGGGTGAACGGCAGCTTGTGCAGCTGCTCGGTGATCGCGTCCATCACCTCAGTATTGCTGTAGCCCAGCGAGGTGCACCACAGGCCTGCCAGCCCTTCGATATATTTGTTGCCGTCGGTGTCATAGACATGGATGCCTTCGCCGCGGTCCAGGCACAGCTGTTCGGTCGCGGTGAAATTGGTGGTGGGGTAGATGACTGGGGCCATGGCCAAACTCCTGCGATGATCTGCCCGTGAGCATTGTTTGGCAGTAGCATTGGCCTGTTTTTCAGCCCGCGTCAAAGGAATTTGATCAAATTTCACAAGGGCGCTAGAAAAAGCGAAAGGCCGCCCTGGAAGGCGGCCTTTTCGTTTCCCGATGGAGCGGGCGATGAGATTCGAACTCACGACCCTTACCTTGGCAAGGTAATGCTCTACCCCTGAGCTACGCCCGCGCTGCCATCCGGTGACGCGGTGAATAGGAAATCCGCGCGCAACCCGCAAGCGGAAAATGAAAGGATGGTGAAGAAAATACCGCCGATGCCGCGGCGCAGAAAAGCGAAAGGCCGCCCCGGAGGACGGCCTGTTCCGCTTTCGAATGGAGCGGGCGATGAGATTCGAACTCACGACCCTTACCTTGGCAAGGTAATGCTCTACCCCTGAGCTACGCCCGCGCTGCCATTCGGTGAGGCGGTGTTTAGGGTTTTCCCAATCGGGCCGCAAGAGGAAATTTTCAGAACCGCGCAAGTATCTGTGGATAATCGTTATTCTTCGTTTCTAAGGAACTCCGCGAGGCGGATTTCCAGTGCAGCAAGATCCTTGGTCTCGCATTCCCAGATTGTCAGCACCTGCCAGCCCGCCGCCTGCAGGGCGGCCAGATGCTCCGCGTCACGTTCCGCATTGCGCAGCAGCTTGGGTTCCCAATAGTCGCGGCGCGTTGCCGGGATGCGCCCGTCGCGGCAGTCATGCAGATGCCAGAAGCAGCCATGCACAAAGATCACCTTGCGGCGCGGCCCGAACACCAGATCCGGCTTGCCCGGCAGGTCTTTGCGGTGCAGGCGGTATCGGATGCCCATCCCATGCACCATCCGCCGCACCAGCATTTCCGGCTTGGTGTTCTTGGCGCGGATCTTTGCCATATTGGCGCTGCGCCGTTCCGGTGTCAGCTTGTCGGCCACGCGATGGGATGCCCTGATTGTCCGGCCATGCGGGCATGGTACTCCGTTTCAATCCGGCAGGAAATGAATTCGCTGGCCGCACAGGGCGGCAGATCCAGCGCCTTGATCAGCTGGGCATCCTTGCGCCCCTCCAGCACCACAATCTGCTCCCGCCCCAGAATGTCGCGGGTGCCATGGCCGCCGTCGGCGCGGATGCGGCGCATGAAATCCTTCTGCTGCGCCACCGCCTCCACCGCAGCGCGGGGAATCGGGCGGCGCTGCATCAGCCGGAACAGTGTGGCCATGCGGGCGTTGCCTGTGTCGCAGCCAAATATCTCCTCGACTGCATCCGCATCTGCAGTGCGCCAGAAGTTGGCGGGGTAGGGGTGGTCCTTCAGCAGCCATTGGATGTGCTTGAACCCTTCGGCAGAAATGGTGCGCTTAGCATCCTTGTTCTGGCCTGCGGTCAGATACTCGGGCCGCGCCACGATCAGCCCCAGATAACAGCGCGCCCGCGCCTCGTCCGCGGCCACCAGCAGGCAGGCGCTGCCCACCGCTTCGGTTGGGATCATCCAGTTGCTGCCCATGGTGTGCTTGATGTCCACGTCATGGCCCAGGATCACGGTATCCAGCCGTCCCTTCCGCAGGCCGAGCAGCGCCCGCAGTTCAATCTCCACCCGGGTGCCGATGTATGTCTTCTCGGTCTTCTCCAGCTCTTCGTAGGACCGCCGCCCGGTCTTGGGCGTCATGATCACATCGTCGATGCAGTCGCGCAGCATGAAGGCCACGTCATGCTCAAGTGCCAGCAACCCGCCGGCGCGCTGGGTGATCTCCATCTCAAGGTGGAGCAGAACGTTGAAATCCTGGTGGTCGAAATCAACAAGGCTGTCGGGAATGTTCTGTTTCATGGCTGCTGCTGTCCAACGATCCGCAAGACAGCGGGGGCAGGAAACGGATTACGCCCGCACGGCATGCAGCTTCGGCTTGGCAATCGCCGCCTTCAACTCCCGCGCCACCGCCTCTGCCACCGGCGGCGGGAAGGCGTTGCCCACCTGGCGGTAGGCATTGGTCTTGGCGCCGGTGAAATGCCATGAGTCCGGAAACCCCTGGATACGCGCGACCATCCGCACCGTCAGACGCGGCATGTCGTTGTGGAAGGGATCCGGCGCCTCATTCGCAATGGTGCGTCCTTCAACCCCCAGCGCCGCCCAGGCGCGCCGCGCACGGGTCGGACCCAGATCGGGCCCCCCGTGTTTCTTGGAGCCGCCGACGATGGTTGGCGCGATCTCATCTGCTTTGGCGGCCCAGTCGTCCGCCCCGCGCCAGCCGCGCTCCTTCATCAGGTCCACTAGGGTTGCGCCCACGGTCGGCGGATTGTGCGGCAGCGGCTCAGGCCAGTTGAACTGGCTGGCAAATTCCTTGCGCAGGGCAACAATTGCCACCCGTGGCCGCAGCTGCGGCACGCCGAAATCGGAGGCATTGAGCAAGCGCCAGTCGGTTTCATAGCCCAGTTTCGAGAGCTGTTTCTTCAGCTTTTCGCGGTAGTCATGAAACACCGCATCCAGAAAGCCGCGCACGTTTTCAATCATCACCGCGCGAGGGCGGGTAGCATCGACGATCTCAATCGCATCATCGAACAGGTTGCGCTCGTCCTTCTCGCCCAGCTGCTTGCCCGCGACCGAAAACGGCGGGCAGGGCAGGCCGCCGGCCAACAGGTCGATGCCTTTGTAGTCGCCCGCGACGTCCTTGAACTTGCGCACGTCCTCTTCCAGCACGTTCCACGCGGGGCGGTTGTGGCGCAGGGTGGCGCAGCAGTGCTTGTCGATCTCAACCAGCGCCGTGTGGTCAAAGCCCGCCGCCTCGAGACCGAGGGCCTGGCCGCCCGCACCTGCGCATAGTTCTACCGATGTCAGCATTCTGCTCTGCCCGCCCGTTTCTGTTCTTGCTCTGTTCCTATGCGGTAAAGCGATTCCGCACAAGGTTTTCTGCACCCGGCCAGACTATGCGGAAATGCTGAAAAGCGAAAGGCCGCCCTAAGGGCGGCCTGTCCGTTTCCCGATGGAGCGGGCGATGAGATTCGAACTCACGACCCTTACCTTGGCAAGGTAATGCTCTACCCCTGAGCTACGCCCGCGCTGCCATCCGGTGAGCGGTGAAATAGGGTCTCGGGGGCTAAGCTGCAAGAGGAAAATCGGCAATGGAAGAAAAAAATCTGCATCGGCAGCGACGGAAAGCCAAAGGACGTGCGTTTGATTGGCGAAGAAGAAGATTTTCAGGGAGATTGAGCCCATGCCGTGCAAGGATTACCTGCGGATCGCCAGCTTGGCGGCCGCGATTGCCCTGGGGCTATTTGTGCACAGTGATCATCACTTCAGCACACCTCAGGCGGACAGCTGGGCGGGGCAGTTCGAGGCGGTTAAGCCAGTGCAGGTTGAAACCATGACCCTGCCGGCTCCAGCCGCCTTAAAGGCCTGACAGCGAAGCAATCCGTTTCCCGGCGCGGGAAACGGCCAAAATCCTGCGAGGATTTTCGGCTGCCGGCGACGCCGGTTTTCCGCGCCGGTAAATTGGCCGGAATTCGCGCCGAATTCCGCCTCCTGAAAACGCGCCGAATTCCGCCTCCTGAAAAAAAGAAAAGGGCGCCCCGCCATCCGGCGGGACGCCCTCTGTTGAGTTCAGCCTTGCAGCTTATTCCAGCTCGACCAGCAGGTCCTTGGCGTCAATCTGGCCGCCGGCCTGAACATGCACCGCCTTCACCACCGCGTCGCGCTCGGCGTGGATGCCGGTCTCCATCTTCATCGCTTCGATGGTCAGCAGCATATCACCTTCATGCACTTGCTGGCCCACCTGAACCGCGACAGATGCCACAACACCGGGCATCGGTGCGCCGACGTGGTTCGGGTTGCCCGCTTCCGCCTTGGGGTTGGCCTGGGTTGAGGCCTTCACCAGACGGTTCGGCACCCGGATCACCCGCGGCTGGCCGTTCAGCTCGAAGAAGACCTTTACTTCGCCCTTCTCGTCGGTTTCGGAAATCGCCTGCAGGCGGATTTCCAGGGTCTTGCCCGGATCAATCTCGGCGGTGATCTCCTCACCCGGCTCCATGCCATAGAAGAAGGTCTTGGTCGGCAGGGTGCGCACCGGGCCGTACTGGCGGTGGCGGCCCATGTAGTCCAGGAACACCTTGGGATACATCAGGTAGCCGTTCAGGTCCTCGTCATCGACGGTGAAGCCTTCCAGCTGCTTGGAGAGATCCGCACGGACCGCCTCCAGGTCAACCGGCTCCAGATGCGCGCCGGGGCGCTCGGTGTTGGGCGCTTCGCCCTTCAGCACCTTGGCGACGATGCCGTCCGGGAAGCCGCCCGGAGGCTGGCCCAGGTTGCCGCGCATCATGTCGACGACCGAGTCAGGGAAGGCGACATCGGTCTTCGGATCTTCAACCTCATCGCGGGTCAGACCCTGGGAGACCATCATCAGCGCCATGTCGCCAACCACCTTGGACGACGGCGTCACCTTCACGATGTCGCCGAACATCTGGTTCACGTCGGCATAGGTCTGCGCCACGTCGGCCCATTTCTCTTCCAGACCCAAGGAGCGCGCCTGCGCCTTCAGGTTGGTGAACTGGCCGCCCGGCATCTCGTGCAGGTACACTTCCGAAGCCGGGGCTGCGAGGCCGCTTTCAAACGCCGCATACTGCGCCCGCACCTGTTCCCAGTAGCCGGAGATCTCGCGCACCTTGGCGATGTCGATGCCGGTGTCGCGGTCGGTGTTGCGCAGCGCCTCGACAATCGAACCCAGGCAGGGCTGCGATGTGCCGCCACTAAAGGCGTCCATTGCCGCGTCCACCGCATCGACGCCGGCATCTGCCGCCGCCAGGATGGTTGCGCCGGCCACGCCGGAGGTGTCATGGGTGTGGAAGTGGACCGGCAGCCCGACCTCTTCCTTCAGTGCCTTGACCAGCTGGCGGGCAGCGGCAGGTTTCAGCAGGCCCGCCATGTCCTTCAAGCCCAGAATATGGGCGCCGGCGGCTTCCAGCTCTTTCGCCATGCCGACATAGTACTTGAGGTCGTACTTGGCGCGGTTCGGGTCCAGAATATCGCCGGTATAGCAGATGGTGCCTTCGCAGACCTTGCCGCTCTCGACCACTGCATCCATCGCAACGCGCATGTTCTCGACCCAGTTCAGCGAGTCAAAGACACGGAACACGTCGACACCGGTGGCTGCCGCCTGACGCACGAACTCCTGCACCACATTGTCCGGATAGTTGGTGTAGCCGACGCCGTTGGAGGCGCGCAGCAGCATCTGGGTCATCAGGTTCGGCATCCGCTCGCGCAGGTCGCGCAGGCGCTGCCAGGGGCACTCCTGCAAAAAGCGGTAGGCCACGTCAAAGGTCGCACCGCCCCAGCATTCAACCGAGAACAGCTGATTGAGATGCTGCGCATAGGCCGGCGCCACCTTGATCATGTCGAGCGAGCGCATCCGGGTCGCCAGCAGGGACTGGTGGCCGTCGCGCATCGTGGTGTCGGTCAGCAAGAGCTGGCGCTGCGCCTTCATCCAGTCGGCCACTGCCTGCGCGCCCTTCTGCTCCAGCAGGTTACGGGTGCCATAGGGCAGGTTGCCCACGTCGGCCTTCGGCGCGCGCGGCTCTTTCAGGTTGGCAGCGGGGGCTGCGCGGCCTTCTGTCTCCGGGTGGCCGTTCACGGTGATGTCCGCGATATAGGTCAGCACCTTGGTGCCGCGGTCGCGGCGCTTCTTGAACTGGAACAGGTCCGGGGTCTCGTCGATGAACTTGGTGGTGTATTTATTCGACAGGAAGGTCGGGTGCTTCAGCAGGTTCTCGACAAAGGCGATGTTGGTGCTGACACCGCGGACCCGGAATTCGCGCAGCGCGCGGTCCATGCGGGCAATCGCCTTCTCGGGCGTCGGCGCCCAGGCGGTCACTTTGGTCAGCAGCGAGTCATAATAGCGGGTGATCACGCCGCCCGCATATGCGGTGCCGCCGTCCAGGCGGATGCCCATGCCGGTGGCGGAGCGGTAGGCGGTGATGCGGCCGTAGTCCGGGATAAAGTTGTTCAGCGGATCCTCGGTGGTCACCCGGGTTTGCAGCGCATGGCCATTCAGGCGGATGTCGCCCTGGCTGGCTTTGCCGGTGGCTTCGGCAATGGTCTTGCCTTCCGCAATCAGGATCTGCGCCTGCACGATGTCGATGCCGGTGACCTCTTCGGTCACGGTATGCTCCACCTGTACCCGCGGGTTCACCTCGATGAAGTAGAACTTGCCGTCGTTCATATCCATCAGGAATTCGACGGTGCCTGCGCATTCATAGTTCACATGCTGGCAGATCTTGCGGCCCAAGTCGCACAGTTCCGCACGCTGCTCTTCGCTCAGATACGGGGCAGGGGCACGCTCAACCACTTTCTGGTTGCGGCGCTGAACCGAGCAGTCGCGCTCATACAGGTGGTAGATCTCACCGTGCTTGTCGCCAAGGATCTGAACCTCGACGTGACGGGCGCGGGTGATCATCTTTTCCAGATAGCCCTCGCCGTTGCCAAAGGCGGCTTCCGCCTCGCGGCGGCCTTCCAGCACCTTTTCTTCCAGTTCCTTTTCGGCGTGGATCGGACGCATGCCGCGGCCGCCGCCGCCCCAGGAGGCTTTCAGCATCAGGGGGTAGCCGATCTCTGCCGCTTCCTTGCGGATCGCGTCCATATCGTCGCCCAGCACCTCGGTCGCCGGGATGACCGGCACGCCGGCCGCAATCGCCACCTTGCGGGCCGAGGCCTTGTCACCCAGCGCGCGCATGGTTTCGGCCTTGGGGCCGATGAAGGTGATGCCGTTGCGGGCGCAGGCATCCACGAAATCCGGGTTTTCCGACAGCAGGCCGTATCCGGGGTGGATCGCATCGGCGCCGCTTTCCTTGGCGACGCGGATGATCTCGTCGATCGACAGATAGGCCGCAACCGGCCCCATGCCTTCGCCGATCCGGTAGGCTTCATCCGCCTTGAACCGGTGCAGGCCGAGCTTGTCCTCCTCGGCATAGACGGCGACGGTGCGTTTGCCCATTTCGTTGGCGGCGCGCATCACGCGGATCGCGATCTCGCCACGGTTGGCAATCAGGATTTTTTTGAAGTCGGTCATGTCACCCTCGGGGTCCGTGCAAGTTGGTGCAGTGTTAGGCGGATATTATCGAACCGCACAACAGTAGTTCTGGGTATTTCCGGCATGATTGCGCTCTCAAGCGGCTTGTCCTTTCCTTTCTGGCCTCGTTTTCGGGGAGGCCTGACTTTGCAACTAACCGCATTGCTTGGCGCTAACATTTGCAGATTCTGCAGAAATTCTGCGCATGCAGCATGGTTTTGTAACTTTTTTTGTTGCGGCGCAGCGCAAAGTGACGCTGCGGATGCGTCATTTTGGCGCAATTCGTGCAAATTCACGCAAAAAGCGCCGGCGGGGTGCGCAATCAGCCCAGTTGACGGGTTTGCAATCCGCGTGCCCCGACCAGGCTGGACAGGCCCAGCTGGCCCATGTTGGCCTCCAGGTCCTTGGCCAGGATGCTGATCAAATGGTCCGGCCCGGCATCGCCCAAGGCAGCCAGCGCATAGTGGAAGGCGCGGCCCAGCATGATGAAGTCCGCCCCCAGTGCCAGCGCCCGCAGGATGTCCAGCCCGCCCCCGATGCCGCTGTCAAAGATCACCGGCACGCTGACAGCGTCGCGGATCTCCGGCAGAAGGCTGATGGCGGGCGGGCAGCCGTCGAACTGGCGGCCGCCGTGGTTCGACAGCCAGATCGCATCCGCGCCGGCCTCCTGCAGCCGCTGCGCATCCGCGGCCCGCTGCACACCCTTGATGATGAACGGTCCGTCCCAGTTGCGCCGCAACCAGTCGACATAGGCCCAGTCCGGAGAAGTCCGCAGCAGGTATCCGATATGCGCCGTTGGCGGCAGGTTGTCCTGATCGCCGCTGATGTATTTGTCCAGCGTCCGCATATGCGGCATGCCAGCCCGCGCCATCCCCAGCGCCCAGGCGGGCCGCGTGGCAATCTGTGCCAGCAGCCGCGGTGTCAGCCGCGGCGGCTGCGTCAATCCTGAGCGTGTCTGCCGCTCCCGGCGCGAGGCCACCGGCACATCCACGGTCAGAACCAGCGTGCGGAACCCGGCGTTCTGCGCCCGCGCCAGCATGTCAGCGCGGATGCCCTCATCCTTTGGCGGGTACAGCTGGAACCAGGCATTTTCCCCCAGATGCGGCGCCAGATCCTCAGGCGATTGGCTCGCGACGGTGGACAGGCAATAAGGAATGCCAGCCGTTCTGGCGCTGCGGGCCAGGATGCCCTCCGCATCCGGCCAGATCAGCCCGGACATGCCGACAGGAGCGACCCCGAAGGGGAAAGCGTGCTTCGTGCCCAGCAGATCAACGGACAGGTCGGTCTCCAGCGGCCCGTGCAGCACCGAGGGCAGCATGCCGATCCGGTCCAGCCCGGCGCGGTTCTGCGCCTTGGCGGATTCAATGCCTGTGCCGCTGTCCAGATACTCCCAGACAAACTTGGGCAGCCGCTGCCGGGCGCGGCGTTTCAGGTCATCCAGGCCCGGATATGTCTGATGCAGATCCATCTGCGCATTGGTACGCGCCGTGAACGATTGTGCAAGGCAAAGCGCCGGCGCCTGCAATTGGCGCCGGCGGCCAGCCGAGGCTTACGCCGCGCCTTTCTGCCGGTCCTCAGCATCCTCTGCGCTGTCTGCAACTGGCAGCGCTGCCGGGTTGCGGGGCAGGGGGCTGGCGCCTTCGGCGACGCAGACCTGGTTGCGGCCCTTGGCTTTCGCCTCATACAGCGCCTCATCCGAGGCGCGCAGCAGATCCTGCGGCATGGTGCCATGGGCCGGGTAATGGGCCACCCCCAGTGAGATCGAGATCCGCGGCAGCGCCTTTTCACCATAGCGCACCACCACGTCCTCAATGGACTGGCGCAGCAGCTCCGCCTTGGTGACCGCATCGTCCGGGCTCACGCCCGGCAGCAGCAGCGCAAATTCCTCACCGCCGGGGCGGCAGGCCACCTCATCGCCATCGCAGGCCTGCTCCATCGCGGCGCCAACAGCGCGCAGCACCATGTCGCCGGCATCATGGCCGTGGTTATCGTTGAACTTCTTGAAGTGATCGACGTCGATCGACACCACGCTCAGCGGCTTGCCGCTGTTCTGGCTGGCCCCCACGAACTTGCGCAGGGATTCGGTCATGTGGCGGCGGTTGAACAGCCCGGTCAGCGAATCGCGCACCGACTGGTCGTGCAGCTGATCGCGCATCTTCACGTTGGCAATCGCCATGCTGATCTGCTCGGCGCACATCTGCGCCAATTGCTTGCAGCCGGCAAAATCCCCGGCCCGGCTGGGACGCGCCCGCAGATGCATCAGGCCCACCGTCTCGCCATGCGCCAGAATCGGAAAGCAGAAATAGGGGCGCCCGTCGTGCGGTTCTGCATGGGCACAGGTGAACTCGACTTCCGAGGCGCCGAACTCATAGGTCCGCCCGCGGCGCAGGCCCCAGCACTCGCCTGGCTGGATATGGTCCTTGTGGCTGCCGCCGTTCCAGCTGGAGCATCCATCCAGCACATCACGCGAATTAGAGAACACATAGATGCTGCCTTCTGCATCCGGCAGCAGATGGCCCATGAACTCCGACACCATGTCAAACAGCTCACCCAGTGAGCGGCAGGATTGCAGCCACTCGTTCAGTTCTCCCAGCAGCTTCACCTCCCGCGCCAGTTGCAGCTGGTTCGCCATTGCCTCCTGATCGCGGGCAGAGCGTTCCTCAACCTGGCGCAGGCTGCGGCGGTTGGCCTTGAAGACGACAACCGACACGATGGTCATCGCCGCCACTGTCACCAGCGAAATCAGCGCCAGCGAGATCCGGACGCGGGTGATGAAGGTGTTCCGGATATCGGTGATGTCCGAATAGAACTCAATGGCGCCAATGAAAATGCCGTCGTGCAGCACCGGGGAATAAACCTCTGCCACCTCGCGCTCCGGGATCGACCCGTCCGCATTGGCCGCGGTGCGCAGCCCGTCCACCTCTGTCGCGGGCTTTTCCTCATGCTTGTAATAAACCAGCCCTTGCGAGACGACGGACTGAAAATACGGCTTGGTGTTGCGCTCACCGATTTCCTCGGGCCGCGTCGACCAGAAGATAGTGCCATCCGCCTCAAACAGTTTCAGCCGGTACACATCCGAGGTTTCCGGCACCAGGCCCAGGTATTCCTGGTCGTGCTCATCCAGATCACCCAGCACAAAGGCATCCTTGCTGTTATCAAGATGCAGCAGAACCGCCCGCCGCCAGGTGTCGGCCTGCTTTCGCAGGTCCGCTTCCAGCATCCGGTCCACAATGGGTGCCGGCACAGAATAGACCGCCCAGGCGCTCAGGCCGGCCGCCGCCAGCAGCAGCGGCAGCATCGAAAATGTTTTGAGCTTGGATATCAGCTTCCGGGCCGTCCCCTGTGTCATGGTGGTCCTCTGGCATTGGGCGTTTGCGCTAGAATTGCGCGTTAGCCTTTACAGAACATGAAGACACCGGCCTGCGCTTGTGCCGAATAGGCAAAATGCAAGCAAAAGCAGGCCTTGACGCCGGGCGCGGATACTACGGGCGGACAAGTGAACAGACTGTGAACGTCCTCTTTCCGCCGGACCTGAATCACGCTAGGATCACGGCCATGAGCAGTTTTGACGAAATGGACGCCTTTGAGGGCGCATCGCTGTCGTCCCGCGCCATGGGCGCGCGGGTGATGCCCTATTTGGACACGCTGAATCCCGCCCAGCGGGAGGCGGTGGAATGCCTCGACGGACCGGTGCTGATGCTGGCCGGCGCCGGAACCGGCAAGACCAAGGCGCTGACCACCCGCATCGTGCATCTCCTCAGCACCGGCCGCGCGCGCCCGAACGAGATCCTGTCGGTGACCTTTACCAACAAGGCCGCCCGCGAGATGAAGGAGCGGGTGGCAGGCATGCTCGGCCAGGCGGTCGAAGGCATGCCCTGGCTCGGCACCTTCCACTCGATCTGCGTCAAGCTGCTGCGCCGCCATGCTGAGCTGGCGGGGCTGAAATCGAACTTCACCATTCTCGACACCGATGACCAGATCCGGCTGCTGAAACAGCTGATCCAGGCCGCAGGCATAGACGACAAACGCTGGCCTGCGCGGATGCTGGCAAACATCATCGACGATTGGAAAAACCGCGCCCTGACGCCGGAGAAGGTCCCCGCAGGCGACGCCAGCGCCTACAACAACCGCGGCACCGAGTTCTACGCTTTGTATCAGACCCGCCTGCGCGAGCTGAACGCGGTCGATTTCGGCGACCTGCTCCTGCACATGGTGACGATCTTTCAGAAACATCCGGACGTGCTGGAGCAGTACCAGCGCTGGTTCCGCTACATCATGGTGGACGAATACCAGGATACCAACGTCGCCCAGTACCTCTGGCTGCGGCTGCTGGCCGGCGCGCACAAGAACGTCTGCTGCGTTGGCGACGATGACCAGTCGATCTACGGCTGGCGCGGCGCCGAGGTCGGCAACATCCTGCGGTTCGAGAAGGATTTTCCCGGCGCCATGGTGGTGCGGCTGGAGCAGAACTACCGCTCCACCGGCCATATCCTCGCCGCCGCCGCGGGCGTCATCCGCGGCAATGCCGGCCGCCTGGGCAAGGAGCTGTGGACCGACGCGGGCGATGGCGAGAAGGTCCGCCTGATCGGCCATTGGGATGGCGAGGAAGAGGCCCGCTGGATCGGCGAAGAGATTGAATCGATGCAGCGCGGCACCCGCGGGCAGGCGCCCATCGGCCTCAACAGCATGGCCATCCTGGTCCGCGCCTCCCACCAGATGCGCGCGTTTGAGGACCGCTTCCTCACCATCGGCCTGCCGTACCGCGTGATCGGCGGCCCGCGCTTTTATGAGCGGATGGAGATCCGCGATGCCATGGCCTATTTCCGCGTCGTGGTCTCCCCCGATGACGGCTTGGCTTTTGAACGCATCGTCAACACCCCCAAGCGCGGCCTTGGCGACAAGGCGCAGCAGACCATCCAGATGATTGCCCGCGAGAACAACGTCTCGCTGGTGGAGGGCGCCCGGCTGGCAGTTGAAGGCGGCCATATCAAGGGCAAGGGCGCAGGCAAGCTGCGCGAACTGGTCGAGGGCATTGCCCGCTGGGGCCGCATGGCCGGCGACGCGGACATCACCCATATGGAGCTGGCGGAGATCATCCTCGACGAGTCCGGCTACACAACCATGTGGCAAAACGACAAAAACCCGGATTCGCCCGGCCGGCTGGAGAACCTCAAGGAGCTGGTCAAGGCGCTGGAAAGCTTCGAGAACCTCCAAGGCTTCCTCGAGCACGTCAGCCTGGTGATGGACAATGACAAGCAGGACGCGGATGAGAAGGTCTCGATCATGACCCTGCACGCCGCCAAGGGCCTGGAGTTTCCCGCTGTTTTCCTGCCGGGCTGGGAGGATGGGCTGTTCCCCTCGCAGCGCTCGATGGACGAAAGCGGCCTGAAAGGCTTGGAGGAAGAACGCCGCCTGGCCTATGTCGGCATCACGCGGGCAGAGCAGATCTGCACCATCTCCTTTGCCGGCAACCGCCGGGTGTTCGGCCAGTGGCAGTCGCAGCTGCCCTCCCGCTTCATTGACGAACTGCCGGAGGAGCACGTCGAGGTGCTGACTCCGCCGGGCCTCTACGGCGGCGGCTACGGCGCGGCGGCTCCAGGTGCCGCACAAGTCCGCTCCACCATCGACGAGCGCGTGGCACAGGCCGACGGCTACAACTCCCCCGGCTGGAAACGGATGCAGGCCCGTGCAGGGCAGTACGGCATGTCTCAGCCCAAGGAGAGCAGGAACACGGTGATCGACCTCACCGCCACCTCCAGCTTCACGATGGGGGAGCGGGTGTTCCACCAGAAGTTCGGCTATGGCGCCATCACCGGCATCGAGGGCGACAAGCTTGAAGTGGACTTCGAGAAGGCAGGCCCCAAGAAAGTGGTGGCCAAGTTTGTGACCGCCACCGACGACGTGCCGTTCTGAAACATCCATCTGCATCGGGATGACCGCCGGATCGGATCGCGCAGCGATCCGATCCGGGCGCAGGCGCGGCGGGCAGCACTGCTGCCCGCCGCGCCTGC
>NZ_JWLH01000040.1:0-1336 GCF_000813925.1 Leisingera sp. ANG-S5
AGGCCTTCTGGCTCTGCGAGGTTGTTGGCGCGGCAGGCGGCGGTGACGGTGTTCGCCAGCAGGCAGGCGATGGTCATCGGGCCGACGCCGCCCGGAACAGGCGTGATGGCGCCGGCGCGCTCGGCGGCGGAGGCGAAGTCGACGTCGCCCACCAGCACGTTCTTGCCGTCGCGCTCGATCCGGTTGATGCCCACGTCGATCACGGTGGCGCCTTCTTTGATCCAGTCGCCCGGCACCATTTCCGGGCGGCCCACGGCGGCAACCACGATGTCGGCGCGGCGGACAACATCCGGAAGATCCTTGGTGCGCGAATGCGCGATGGTCACGGTGCAGCTGTCACCCAGCAGCAGCTGCGCCATCGGCTTGCCGACGATGTTGGAGCGGCCAATGACAACTGCGTCCATGCCGGAGAGGCTGCCGTGGTGGTCGCGCAGCATCATCAGGCAGCCCAAGGGCGTGCAGGGCACCATCGACTTCTGCCCGGTGCCCAAGAGGCCGACGTTGGAGATGTGAAAGCCGTCCACGTCCTTCTCCGGCGCGATCGAGTTGATCACCAGATCCTCGTCCAGGTGCTTGGGCAGCGGCAGCTGCACCAGGATGCCATGCACCGACGGGTCGTTGTTCAGCTGATCGATCAGCGCCAGCAGATCGGCCTCGGAGGTGTCCGCCTCCAGCTTGTGCTCATAGGAGTTCATGCCGACCTCGACGGTCTGCTTGCCCTTGGAGCGCACATAGACTTGCGACGCCGGGTCCTCGCCCACCAGCACCACCGCCAGGCCCGGGGTGATGCCGTTTTGCTCCTTCAGCCGCGCCACATGTTCGGCCACCTGGCCGCGCACCTTGGCCGCAAAGGCCTTGCCGTCAATCAGAGTTGCTGCCATTGCTCTCTTCCTTTTTGTGCAGGCATTCGGCCCGCCTTACTCTTCCCGGATCACCCGCGCCTCGCGGGCAATCGACCAGTCCACCAGCTGCCGCCACAGATGCTCGATCAGATCGGGGTCCAGCCCCTGAGCCTCCGCCGCGGCGCGGGCATTCATGACCACTTCCTCAACCCGGTCCGGGATCCGCGCGGGCCAGCCGTTGGCTTGCTTCAGCTGAATCGCCCGGTCGATATACCCCGCCCGCGCGGCCAGCATCTGCACCAGCGCAATATCGAGCCGGTCAATCTGGGCCCGCACCTCTGCCATCGACTGGCAGTCCTGCGGCGGTGTCAGCTTGGTCATGTCTTAAAACTCTTGCGGCCCGGGGATGCCCCCGGGCCGCAGAAAGCGCATTTTGCGTCTTAGAACAAGCCTTCGATCTGGCCGTCCTCGTTCAGGCGGATGGTTTCCGCCGC
>NZ_JWLH01000041.1:0-551 GCF_000813925.1 Leisingera sp. ANG-S5
CGCCATTGAGGTCGGGTTGGCGTTGTAGCTGTCGTCCAGCAGGGTAATCGATCCGCTCTCCAGTTGGATCGCTTCGCGCACGCCGCGGCCCTTGACCGGCGACCACAGGGCGAGACTTTCAACGGCTTTAGCCGGATCAGCCCCCAGCGCCTCGGCACAGGCCAGCGCGCCCAGTGCATTCATCGCGAAATGGGCGCCAAGGGATTGAATATGCAGCTCAACTTCGCGTCCCGCTGCCGTGGCGCGGGCCACGGTCTCCTCGCCCTCTATCCCGGCGGAATGCAAGGTGTAGTCCGCAGCGCTTTCACCAAACCAGCGGGCGGTTGCGCCCAGACCCGCGGCCACATCCCGCAGCACATGGGCCTCGGCAATATCGGCGTTCAGAACCGCGACGCCGCCGTGCTCCAGCCCTTCCATGATCGCGGCTTTTTCGCGGGCGATGCCCTCAACGTTGTCAAACGCCTCCAGATGCACCGCGGCAACGGTGGTCACCATCGCCACATGCGGGCGCGCCTGCTTTGCCAGCGGCGCGATCTCGCCCGGGTGGTTCA
>NZ_JWLH01000042.1:0-1412 GCF_000813925.1 Leisingera sp. ANG-S5
CCTCTTCATTGGGTGCAGGGCGGGCCCGCATAGGCCGATAGACGGGCACAGCCCCTTGGCAAGGGCTGTCCGATGCTCCGCCCCTCCGGCGGCGCCGCCTTCTTCCTCAAAGACAAACCGCCCGACGCAGCAGCCCCGGGCGGTTCCATGGAAAAGAGAGTTCAAACCACCCCGCCAAGGACACGGCGCGGCGGTAAAACGGCGTGTCTTACCGCACCTTCAGCGTCGCCAGACCGATCATTGCCAGGATCAGCGAGATGATCCAGAAGCGGATCACGATCTGCGGCTCGGCCCAGCCCTTTTTCTCATAGTGGTGATGGATCGGCGCCATCAGAAACACCCGCCGTCCGGTGCGCTTGAAGTACAGGACCTGAATGATCACCGACAGCGCCTCGACCACGAACAGCCCGCCGACGATGGCCAGAACCAGCTCGTGCTTGGTGGCAATGGCGATAGCGCCGAGCGCGCCGCCCAGGGCCAGCGAGCCGGTGTCGCCCATGAACACCGCCGCGGGCGGCGCGTTGTACCACAGGAAGCCAAGGCCGGCACCGAACAGTGCGGCACAGAAGATCAGGATCTCGCCGGTGCCAGGCACGTAATGCACGTCCAGATATTCGGTGAAGTCGACGCGGCCCACCGCATAGGCGATGACGCCTAAGGTGCCTGCCGCGATCATCACCGGCATGATCGCCAGACCGTCCAGGCCATCTGTCAGGTTCACCGCATTAGCAGCACCGACGATGACGCAGATCGAGAACGGCACGTAGAAAATCCCAAGATTGATCAGCGTGTCCTTGAACACCGGCAGCGCCAGATGGTTCTGCAAGGGCGCCGGGTGATAGGCCGCGGCCCAGACTGCCGCTATTACCGCAATCATGATCCCCAGTGCCAGCCGGACCTTGCCGGGCACGCCCGCGGTGTTCTGCTTGGAGACCTTGGCGTAATCATCGGCAAAACCGATCAGGCCGTAGGCCAGCGTCACAAACAGCACCAGCCAGACAAAGGGATTGTCCCAGCGCGCCCACATCAGGGTTGCCGTCAGCAGCGCGCCGACCACCAGGAGGCCGCCCATGGTCGGGGTACCAGCCTTGGAAAAATGCCCCTCCGGCCCGTCATCGCGGATCGGCTGGCCTTTGCCCTGGCGCTTGCGCAGCACGTTGATCAGCGGCTTGCCGAACAGGAAGCCGAAGATCAGCGCAGTCATGAAGGCGCCGCCTGCGCGGAATGTAATGTAGCGGAAGAGGTTGAAAACATCCCCCCCGTCCGACAAAGCGGTCAGCCAATAGAGCATCTGAGCCCTTCCCTCGTTCTCTTATGCGTTTTCCTGTGTGGGGGTGGAGTGACCCATTTCGCGGATGCCGTCAACGATCTTGGCCAGCGCCATGCTGAGCGAGCCCTTGGCCAGCACGATG
>NZ_JWLH01000043.1:0-641 GCF_000813925.1 Leisingera sp. ANG-S5
CTGGAGTTCGACTCGACGGGGCGCTTCTTTGACATGCTGCATTCGACCTTTGCCAGCATCGAAGAGGGCGAGAACCTGGCCGCCCGCGCCCTGGGCCGGCCCGGCCTCAGTTTCGAATGGGACGCGGTGCGCGCCGTCATCACCCGCTACGACGGCGCCCAGCAGGGCGAGCTGGCCGCCCTCATGCAGGCCTATATGGGCCGGGTGCTGTCGCCCCATAAGCAGGATTTCACCGCGCTGATCGGTCAAGCGGGGGAGCAGGTGAGCGGCATCTACGAGGCCGACTACCGCGACTTCAACCGCGAGACCTATGCGAGAGGGCGCGAGACCTTTGACGAGACCTATGCCGCCTTCAAGAAGCTCTTGATCGGCGTCTGGCGGCGCGAGGTGTTGCATCAAGAGGCCGAACAGCGCGCGGCGGGCTAAGGCCCTAACAAGAGATTTGGGGTAGAGTGAGCACCCCAACCGGAAAGAGGCACGAGGATCATGGCAAAACGCAAACGGCTCTCCCCGGCGCAAAGTGATTACCTGTCAGCGGCGCCTGCCGGCAAACCCGCGCTTGGCACCCCGTCCAGCGTCGGCGCCGCGCCGATTGCCCAGGTGGCCTCGGACGCCTCTGCCCAGGCGGCGCTGCAGGAACT